>CALWYA010000087.1 GCA_944385645.1 uncultured Oscillospiraceae bacterium | reverse complement strand
ATCTCCATGATCGTCTATCAGATCGGCGGCCTCATCACCGGCGAGACCAGCTTCGGCGTGTGGAGCGTGGTGGCCTTCGCCGCCCTGGCCGGCCTGATCTTCCTGCTGGTCCGGAAGGGCTATCAGCCCGACGAGTCCACCCGTCACCTGACCTCCGTGGCCGCCGCCGCGGCCAAGTAAACTCCCTTTGCGGAAAGGAGCTGCTTCCATGTCCCCCATTGTTCTGAACCTCATCGTCTTCGCCCTGCTGGCCCTGGCGGTGGGTCTGGCCGTCCGCTCCCTGTGGAAGGGCCACAAGAGCGGCCGGCACACCTGCGGCGGTGACTGCTCCTGCTGCGGCGGGTGCTGCCACTCCGCCTCGCCGGAGGACAAATAGCGTTTCCCATCTCTCCTCCCTTGCCAAGGGGCCCGGACAGGGAAGGCTGTCCGGGCCCCGCCCTTTTGCATATCCCGTCCGTCTGAGGCATCCCGTTTTGCTCCAACAGGGGGAGCTCGAGGGGGCGAAGCCCGCCTCGAATGGAATCGAATGCCCCGCAGAGCCGCGCCTGGCGCGGCGCGCGGCCCGCGCAGCGGGGACTTTCCCATCGCACTGCGATGGGAAAGTAACGGCATTTTTAGACCCCGGACAGGGAAGGCTGTCCGGGCCCCGCGCGTCTAATAAGGCGGCGCCCCGCGATGCGGGGCGCCGCCTGTCATCTTTTTCTGTTCAACGGGCCAGCAGTTTCTTCATGCCCTCCTCCAGCCCTCCCACAGTGAGGGGGAACATGGGGAACAGGCGGTCGATGGTGTCGTAGGTCTCGGTCCACTCCTCCCCCCAGGTGGGGCGGTCGCCGGGGTTGAGCCAGACGATGTGGCGGTACCGGTCCTTGAACCGGCGCAGGCAGTCCAGGCCGCTCTCCGGCTCCCCCTCCTTCACCACTGGGAAGGGGTCGAACAGCTCATAGGGGTGCATCTGGGCGTCCCCCACGAAGATCACCTTGTACTCCGGGGCAATGTTGGACAGCACCCAGCTCACCGGCAGGGCGTGATTGGGGTCCAGGGTGGGGTCCTTGTACAGCCGGGTGTAGGGGCAGTTGTGGAAGTAGTAGATCTTCAGGTCCTTGAAGTGGCCTGTCTTGCTCACCGCGTGGAACAGGGTGGAGCACAGGGAGCCGTAGTACTCCATGGACCCGCCCGAGTCCATGAGGAGCAGCACCTTCACCGTGTTCTGCCGGGGCTTCTTGTAGCGCACCTTCAGGACGCCGGCGTTCTCGGCGGTGTCCCGGATGGTATTGTCCACGTCGAACTCGGTCTCGGGCAGGTCCACCAGGCCGGAGAACTGCCGCAGACGGCGGAACGCCACCTGGAGCTGCCGGGTGTCCAGCACGTTGTCCTGGCGGAAGTCCCGGTAGCGCCGCTCGCCGGCCACCCGGAAGGCCCGGCGGGAGCGGGACTCGCCCCCCACCCGGATGCCCGCAGGAGACATGCCCATGTTGCCGAAGACGGACATGCCGTGGGTGCCCACCCAGTAATTGCCGCAGTTGTGCTGTTCCCGCTGTTCGTGCCGCCGCTCCCGGAACATGGTCTCGATCTCCAGGGCGGACAGGGTCTCGTTCAGCTCGGCCTGCTGCTCGTCGTACTCCCCCAGGGGGGCGTTGGGGCGGTCCAGCCAGCGGAGCATCTCGTCGGACACCTCCTGCTGAAAGGGGACGCCCTGAAAATAGTCCAGAAAGGTCCGGTCAAAGGCGTCGAAGTCGGCCTCGCTCTTCACCAGCAGACACCGGCACAGGTGGTAAAAGCCGGTGAAGCTGGCCTCGTGGAGCCCCTGGTCCAGGGCCTCCATCAGGGCCATCCACTCGGTGAGGGATACCTTCAGGCCGTTCCGGCGCAGCAGGTATAAAAAATCCTCGAACATGGGCTCACTTCCAGCTGGCCCGCAGGGCGTCGATGTCCTCGTTCTTCTTCAGCAGCACCCCCAGATAGGGGACCTCCTTCACAATGCGGTCCACCGCCACGCCCCCGTGCTGGAGGGCCTGGATCCAGTCGATGATCTCGCTGGTGGAGGGCTTCTTCTTGATCTGGGGCAGCTGGCGGATGCGGTAGAAGGCCTCCAGCACCTGGTCCAGCAGCTTCTGGTCCAGGTCGGGGAAGTGGACCCGGACGATCTCGGCCATGAGCTCCTTGTCGGGGAACTCGATATAGTGGAAGACGCACCGGCGCAGGAAGGCGTCGGGCAGCTCCTTCTCGGCGTTGGAGGTGATGATGACCACCGGGCGGTGCTTGGCGGTGACGGTCTCGCCGGTCTCGGGGATGTGGAACTCCATCCGGTCCAGCTCCCACAGCAGGTCATTGGGGAACTCCAGGTCGGCCTTGTCGATCTCGTCGATCAGCAGAATCACCTGCTCGTCGGCGGTGAAGGCCTCGCCCAGCTTGCCCAGGCGGACGTACTTGGCGATGTCGTCCACCCCCTCGCCGCCGAACTGGCTGTCATAGAGGCGCTGGACCACGTCGTAGACGTACAGGCCGTCCTGGGCCTTGGTGGTGGACTTGATGTTCCAGATGATGAGCTTCTTGTTCAGGGCCTGGGCGATAGCCTCGGCCAGCATGGTCTTGCCGGTGCCCGGCTCGCCCTTGATCAGCAGGGGCTTTTGCAGCACCATGGCGATGTTGGCCGCCCGCAGCAGCTCCTCCGACGCCACATAGTTCTGACTTCCGCGAAATTCTTCCATGGTCGTGTCCTCATTTCCCTGTTTTTTATCGTATCGAACCCGTATCAATGCTCCGGCCCGCCCCTCCGCGCCGGGAAAGGGGGAGGCAGGGCGATTTCCACGCTATTATATCGTATCTCCCCGCCGAATTCAATGGGTCCGCCGTCCCTGTGCCGAAGAGCCGGACCGGCTTTCGGAGCCCCTCCATCATACCGGAATCCCCGCGGGAGGTTCCAATACAAGTTATGGTGAAATCTATGTGAAAAATCGATGGTCTTTATGTTTTCTGAACGAAGAATCGTTTGATTTTTATGCGGACCCGGTTTTGTCTGGTCGAATTGCATAAATAGTCTTTTGCGTTTTTGGAGAGGATGACGAATTTCCGGCCTCCCTGAAAATTCATCTAATATCTCGATTGTTCCATGCATCTTTTGCAATAGACTATCGGGTAAAAGCAATATAAAATGTGGGCAGTATCCGGAGGATATTCGTCATAATGTTGACAAAGGAGGTGTCGCCCCCGGGCCACGGGAGGCGAAGACCAGGGCCGGACGCCGGGGAGACTTGACCGGAGCGTACCTAATGAGTTATAATAGGATAGCTCAGAAAAGTACCGCTCTGGATCTTTTTTCTCCGAAACCCGCCCGAAGTCCTACCGGTCCCCACGGGTCCAGTAAAATGCCCCGGCAGTTTTCCCAAAAACTTGGAATGGAGAAATGAGGTCTGAATTATGAAGGTTGACATCAACACCAAAATGATCACCCTGATCGGCACCCCTCTGGGGCAGTCCTTCGCCGCCCGGATGCAGAACGCCGGGTACGAGGCCGCCGGTCTGAACATGATCTACTTCTACACCGAGGCCGATAACGAGCATCTGGCCGACATCGTCAACGGCATCCGGTACATGAACTTCGCCGGCTTCGCCGTGACCAAACCCAACAAGGTGAAGGTGCTGCAGTACCTGGACGAGCTGGACCCCCTGTGCGAGAAGATGGGCGCCAGCAACACCGTGGTCAAGACCCCCGAGGGCAAGCTGGTCGGCTATAACACCGACGGCATCGGGTTCTACACCTCCATCACCGAGGAGGGCGGCGTGAAGGTGGATCAGTCCGTCTTCTTCTGCTTCGGCGGCGGCGGCGCCGGCCGGGCCATCTGCTCCGTGCTGGCCTACAACGGCGCCCGCAAGATCTACATCACCGACCTGTATGAGGACTGCGCCAAGGAACTGGTGGACGACATCAACAAGAACTTCGCCCCCGTGGCCGAGTTCGTCCCCCACGGCGAGTTCTCCAAGCTGGCGGCCTGCAACGTGGTCATCAACGCCAGCGGCGTGGGCATGGGCAAGAGCATCGGACAGAGCCCCCTGCCCAAAGAGTACATTCAGTCCAGCCAGTTCTACTTCGACGCCTGCTATAACCCCGACAAGACCCAGTTCCTGCTGGACGCCGAAGAGAAGGGCTGTAAGATCCTCAACGGCCTGGGCATGAGCCTGTATCAGGGCGTGGCCCAGGTGGAGCTCTGGACTGGGAAAAAAGGCCCCGTGGAGGCCATGCGTAAGGAGTTGATGGACATCCTGGAAGAACAAAAACACGCATAATCAGAGAAGAGGAGGAATAACATGAAAGCTTTGAAATGGCTGGATGATCACTTTGAAGAAGTGCTTCTGGTGATTCTTCTGGTCCTCATCTCCGTGGTCAGCCTGCTTCAGGTCGTGTTCAAGAAGATGCCCGGCCTGACCCCCCTGACCTGGTCCGACGAGTTCGCCCGCTATATGTGGATCTGGACCGTCTTCCTGTCCCTGCCCTACACCATCCGGAAGGGTAGCATGCTCCGGGTGAGCATCCTGATGGACCTGCTGCCCCAGGGCCTGCACAAGATCGTCAACATCCTGGTCGATCTTGTGAACGCCGCCTGTATGGCCATCCTGGGCTACTTCTGCATCGACGTGGTCGGCAACGTGCTGGCCAGCGGCGAGACCTCCACCGCCATGGTGTGGCCCATGTGGATCGTCTACTCCGTGATGCTGATCGGCTATTGGCTGGGCTGCTTCCGCGCCGTCCAGATGGCCGTCATCCACATCATGCACTTCAACGAGCGTGAGCTCACCACCATCGAGCAGACCATTCAGGACGCCGCTGACGAGGCCGCCATGGCCAAGGGCGAGAAAGGAGGGAACGAGTAATGGCAGCACTGCTGGTATTTATCGTTTTCCTGGTTAGCATCGCCGTATCGATTCCCATTGCGACCAGTATGATCGTGGGCGCTCTGTCCCCCATCCTGATCGCGGATTCCGGCGGTTCCATCCAACAGCTGATCAACAACACCTTCTCCGGTGCCAACTCCACCCCCATCCTGGCGGTGCCCCTGTTCATCCTGGGCGGCGTCATCATGTCCGAGGGCGGCATCTCCAAGAGACTGTTCAACTTCTTCGCCTACTTCATGGGTCACTTCCCCGGCGGCATTCCCTGTACCGTCATCGTGACCTGCCTGTTCTACGGTGCCATCTCCGGCTCCGGTCCCGCCACCACCGCCGCCGTGGGCTCCATGACCATCCCCTTCATGGTGGCTCTGGGCTATGACCGGCAGTGGAGCGCCGGCGTGGTCGCCGTAGCCGGCGGCCTGGGCGTGGTCATCCCGCCCTCCATCCCCTTCGTGCTGTACTCCCTGGCCACCGGCGTGTCCACCGGCAACCTGTTCCTGGCCGGCGTGCTGCCCGGCATCCTGATCGGCGTGTTCATGATGGTCTGGGCTGTCATCTACTGCGTGCGCAAGGGCGAGGACAAGGCGAAGATCCACGCCAAGATGGGCGAGCTGAAGTCCATGGGTCTGGGCCGGCTGTTCATCGACAGCTTCCCCGCCCTGCTGTGCCCCATCATCATCCTGGGCGGCATCTACACCGGTATGTTCACCCCCACCGAGGCGGCCTGCATCTCCGTGTTCTATGCCATCCTGGTGTCCCTGTTCGTGTATAAGTCCATCAAGGTGAAGGACCTGATCCCCATGCTGGCCAGCTCCGTGAAGACTTACGGCGGCCTGGCCTTCGTGCTGGCCTTCGCCACCGCCTTCGGCCGCGTGCTGTCTCTGACCCGCGCCACCAAGATCATCGAGGACTTCATCGTCACCAACTTCAGCACTGCCTGGTCCGCGCTGACCGTCCTGGTCATCATCTTCCTGCTGCTGGGCATGGTCATGGACACTGGCCCCGCCATCGTGATCCTCTCCCCCGTGCTGCTGCCCGCCGTTCAGGCTCTGGGCGTGAACGAGGTCCACTTCGGCGTTATCCTGGTGTGCTGCCTGTCCATCGGCCTGGCGACTCCTCCTTTCGGCCTGGATCTGTTCGTGGCCGGCAACCTGTCCGAGGAGCCTCCCATGTCCGTGGCCAAGAAGGCTGTCCCCTTCATGATCGCCTTCGTGCTGGCCCTGTTCCTCATCACCTATGTGGAGCCCGTCAGCATGGTCCTGGTGAACATGTTCGGCGCATAACGGCGCTCCAACCTACTTAGTTGTCTCACCCCTGCGTCCCCTTCCGGGGGCGCAGGGGAGGCAAAATAAACGCAAGAGCATGAAAAAAAGGAGGACTTGTAAATGAAGAAGATTTCTGCTCTCGTTCTTGCTCTGGCCATGTGCATGGCCCTGGTGTCCTGCGGCGGCGGCGACACCAGCACCCCCAGCACCAGCACTCCCGATGCCAGCACCCCCAGCACCTCCACCCCCGACGCCAGCACCGGCGCGGACTACTCCAGCCTGGACCCCGTCCAGCTGATCGGCGCTGACTCCACCGCCGCCAACGCCGCCGGCCAGC
>CALWYA010000086.1 GCA_944385645.1 uncultured Oscillospiraceae bacterium | reverse complement strand
GAAGTCAAGTACCGCACCCTGATGCAGACCCGTCCCGAGCTGGCCATGAAGCTGGCCATCCGGGGGATGCTGCCCAAGAACACCCTCAGCCGGGACGCTCTCACTCGCCTGCACATCTACCAGGGCAGCGAGCACCCGCACGCCGCCCAGAAGCCCCAGGCCTGGGACGCCGAGTAAGAGGAGGATTTGAATCATGTATCAGAGCAAGAAGCCTTATTTCTACGGGACCGGCCGCCGGAAGTCCTCCGTTGCCCGGGTCCACCTGTTCCAGAACGGTACCGGCTCCATCACCATCAACGGCCGTGACATCGACGACTACTTCGGCCTGGACACCCTGAAGCTCATCGTCCGTCAGCCCCTGGTCACCACCGACCAGGTGGGCAAGGTGGACATCGTGGCCACCGTCACCGGCGGCGGCGTCACCGGCCAGGCCGGCGCCATCCGCCACGGCATCGCCCGCGCCCTGCTCCTCACCAACGAGGAGTTCCGCCCCGCCCTGAAGGCCGCCGGCCTGCTCACCCGCGACCCTCGTATGAAGGAGCGCAAGAAGTACGGCCTCAAGGCCGCCCGTCGGGCCCCCCAGTTCAGCAAGCGCTGATTTTTCCCTGCTGCTTACAAAAATCCCGCCACAGCCGTGGCGGGATTTTTTCTCTTTCACACGAACTCGTTGGGGCAGGCCAGCTCCATCAGGTGCTCGATCATGTGGTGGAGTAGCTGGACCTGAGGGGTGTCCGCCGCCCGGTAATAGACCTCCTTGCCCTCCCGCCGGCTGACGATCAGGCCGGCGGCCTTCAGCTGCTTCAAATGGTGGGACACCGCCGGGGAGCTCATGTTCACCATGGCGGACAGATTGATGACGCACTCCTCACAGTGGCACAGCAGCCAGAAGATGCGCGCCCGGCTCCCGTCCCCCATCTGCTTGAAGACGTCGGCCACCGTCTGAAAATTCTCCACGCTGGGCACGTGCTCCAGCTCCCGCTCCAGGGCCTGTCCGTGGTCGTGGGGCGTGGTCAGCTCGGACATAGGGCTCACCTCTCTTTTGATGTATTATAGCACGGTTTCTTCGCCAGGAAAACCAAAACTTTCCGCTGCCCGCCGGGACAAAAATTTTTTGCTTCCCCCTTGACAAACGGCGGCGACAGGCATATACTACAAATAGTTAAATGATTATTTAATTGTTTTCCCTTATGACCCACTCAGAAAGGAGCCTGCCCCATGAAAAAGACCTACCGGATCGACGTGGACTGCGCCAACTGCGCCAATAAGATGGAGGATGCCGCCCGGAGGACCGAGGGCGTCCAGAGCTGCACCGTCAACTTCATGACCCTGAAAATGAACGTGGAGTTTGCCGAGGGCCACGACCCCAGGGCCGTCATGGAGCAGGTGCGGACAAACTGCAAGCGGGTGGAGGACGACTGCGAGGTCTACCTCTGAGCCGCCCCGGAGGAGCGCCCCCAGCGGGCGCTTTTCTTCCGGCAAACGATTAAACGATTATTAAATTATTTATGGTGAGGTGGCTGCCATGAACCACAAGCAAAAAAAGATGCTGGCCCGCATTCTGGTGACCGCGGCCCTGCTGATCTCCCTGCACTTCCTTCCGGTGACCGGGTGGCTCCGGTTTGGCTGCTACATGGTCCCCTACCTGGTGATCGGATACGACATCCTGCGGAAGGCGGCCAGGGGCGTCCGGAACCGCCAGGTGTTCGACGAGAACTTCCTCATGGCAGTGGCCACCGTGGGCGCCATCGCCCTGGCCCTGTACGAGGGCAGCGGGGACTACACCGAGGCGGTGGCCGTCATGCTCTTCTACCAGGTGGGCGAATGGTTCCAGTCCTATGCCGTGGGCAGGTCCCGCCGGAACATCAGCGAACTGATGGACATCCGCCCGGATTACGCCAACGTGGAGCAGGACGGGAAGCTCACCCGGGTAGACCCGGATGAGGTGGGCATCGGCACCGTCATCGTGGTCCAGCCTGGGGAGAAGGTCCCCATCGACGGGGTGGTCACCCAGGGCAGCTCCGCCCTGAACACCGCCGCCCTCACCGGCGAGTCCCTGCCCCGGGACGTGGAGGCGGGGGACGAGGTCGTCTCCGGCTGCGTCAACATGACCGGGGTGCTGAAGATCCGCACCACAAAAGAGTTCGGCGAGTCCACCGTCTCCAAAATTCTGGACCTGGTGGAGAACGCCTCCTCCCGGAAGTCCCGGTCGGAGGACTTCATCTCCCGCTTTGCCCGGATTTACACCCCCGCCGTGTGCGGCGCCGCCCTGGCCCTGGCCGTCCTGCCCCCCCTGGTGCGGCTGGCCGTCCTGGACCTCCCCGCCGGGTGGGAAACCTGGGTGTACCGGGCCCTCACCTTCCTGGTGGCCTCCTGCCCCTGCGCCCTGGTCATCTCCATCCCCCTCAGCTTCTTCGCCGGCATCGGCGGGGCCAGCAAGGCGGGGGTGCTGGTGAAGGGCTCCAACTACCTGGAAGCCCTGTCCCAGACGAAGTTCGTGGTCTTTGACAAGACGGGCACCCTCACCCAGGGGGTTTTCCAGGTCAGCGGCATCCACCACAGCCGGCTGGAGGACGAGAAGCTGCTGGAGTACGCCGCCCTGGCCGAGTCCGCCTCCTCCCACCCCATCAGCCGGAGCCTCCAGCGGGCCTATGGGAAGGAGTTGGACCGCGGCCGGGTGGCGGAGATCCGGGAGATCGGCGGGGAGGGGGTCACCGCCTCGGTGGACGGCCATCCGGTGGCCGCCGGCAACGGCAAGCTCATGGACCGGCTTGGGATCCCCTACATCCCCTGTCACGGCGTGGGCACCGTCATCCACATGGCCATCGACGGCCAGTATATGGGCCACATCCTCATCTCCGACGTGGTGAAGCCCACGGCGCGGGAGGCCGTCCGGCAGCTGAAGGCCGCCGGCGTCCGGAAGACCGTCATGCTCACCGGGGACGCGAAGCGGGTCGCCGACCAGGTGGCCGCCGATCTGGGGGTGGACGAGGTCCACAGCCAGCTCCTCCCGGCGGACAAGGTGGAAAAGGTGGAGGCGCTGCTGGCCGCCAAGCAGGGCCGGGAAAAACTGGCCTTCGTGGGGGACGGCATCAACGACGCCCCCGTCCTCTCCCGGGCGGACATCGGCATCGCCATGGGGGCCCTGGGCTCCGACGCCGCCATCGAGGCCGCCGACGTGGTGCTGATGGATGACGACCCCCTGAAGATCGCCAAGGCCATCCGCATCTCCCGCAAGTGCCTGGGCATCGTCTATCAGAACATCGTCTTCGCCATCGGGGTGAAGCTGGCCTGTCTGGTGCTGGTGGCCCTGGGGCTGGCCGGCATGTGGCTGGCCATCTTCGCCGACGTGGGGGTGATGATCCTGGCGGTGCTCAACGCCATCCGGGCGCTGTTTGTAAAAAAGCTGTAAGGGCCGAACATCCCATTTGTCCCGTTCCCAGAGAGGGCCGCCGGCAGGCGGCCCTCTCTTTTTTCTCGCCCTCCCTCGGCGAGCGGTGGGCGGGATTTGAAAAATAAAGTGGCTGACTATGCAGCCCGTTTATTGTTTTTTCCCCAAAAAAGAGTAGACTGAGAGCAGAAGCCGTCGTTTCTTCCGCTCCTCCGGTCCCCAGTCCGGAAGGGCGGGCAACAACAGAAAAGGAGTGGTACTATGAAACGCATTCGGCGCAGCGCCCTGTCTCTCCTCATGGTCCTGTCCCTGTGTCTTTCCCTGTGCCTGCCTGCCCTGGCGGCCGGCGGACCGCCCTACTCCCAGCCCTATCTCCAGGGGGTCAGCGGCCTGACCTATCAGGCGGTGCTGGAGATCTCGCCCACCGAAATGGGTCTGGACGCGGAGCTGGCCGCCAACACCTCTCAGGTGACCATGGAGGCCTATACCATTGACAACAGCCTGTCCTGGAACGAGGCGGCCCTTGCCGCCCAGCGCGCCCTGGAGAACAACGGATTTCAGCGCGACACAGAAAACACCGGCAATCTCTGGATGGACAAGTACCTGGCTGATGGGTTCGAGTCCTTCATAATCGCCGATATAGAAATGACGCAGGCCGTCTTTGACACCGCCCGCTTCGGCAACACCCTGCTGCTGATCCACATGCGCTACACCGATCCCAACGCCGGACAGACCGAGCCCCCCGCGCAGCCCCCTGCCGGCCTGTCCAATTTCACCCGGAGCGTCCCCTATACGCCCGGGCAGTTTTCCGACGTAGGCAGCGGGGCCTGGTACGCCTCTGCGGTCCAGGCCGCCTGTGAGTATGGACTGATGTCCGGCGTCAGCGGCACCAGCTTCAGCGCAGAGGGCAATCTGACCATCGCCCATACCCTTGTCATCGCCTGCCGTCTCCATGACACCTACTACGGCGGCGGCCACAGCTTTGCCGGTACCGGCGGGCCCTGGTATCAGCCCTACGTGGACTACGCCGTGGCCAACGGCATCTGCTCCACCTATGCCAATTACGACGCCAATATCGACCGCGGCGAGTTCGCCCTGGTCCTCACCAACGCCCTGCCCGCCGAGGCGCTGGCCTCCATCAACGACATCCAGGAGGGGGCCATCCCCGATGTCCCCGCCGGCACCGCCTATCACGACGCGGTCTACCGCCTGTACCGGGCCGGCATCCTCTCCGGCCGGGATTCCGCCGGCACCTTCGCCCCCGCCGACCCCATCACCCGGGCCGAGGTCTGTGTCATCCTGTCCAACATGGTGGACCCCTCCCTGCGCAAGACCTTCACGTTGACTCCCACCGCGGACCCGGAGCCTCAGCCGGAACCGGAGCCCCAGCCCCAGCCTCAGAGCGAGTTCTACGCCGACTGGCCCACCGTCCCCGACTTCGGCACATACAGCGGGATGCCGCTGTCTGAAGAGATACACCAGGTCGTGGGGCCCTATGAGCAGACCTACTACCGCTATGGCATCGAGGGGATGCCGGACAGCATAGACTCTGCGTTTATCGTCAACTATATGAACGTCCTAATGAACGACTACGATTTCCGCTACCTGCGCTCCTATGACCAGAGCGGGCGGGACACCTCCACCGCCGTGTTCTACAAGGGATCTCAGATTGTGGAGTTCTTCCTGGCCGACAACAGCGTAGTGATCTGCTGCTGGGACAATCCCCGGGTATAGGCGAACCGTCACGCATCAAGTCCATGCCCAAGAAAGAGGGCGGCCGGTTTCCCGGCCGCCCTTTGAATTTTGTTCCCGCCCGTACTCAGCCGCACTCCCCTACTTCTTCTGCCAGAGCAGCCGGTTGTCGTCAAAGACGGCGTCCAGCTCCCCCCGGTCCTTCAGCCAGGAGAGATACGAGCGGACCGTGCTGCCCACCAGGACGTACTGCTGGAAATCCATGGTGAGCTGATAGTCCGCGAACAGGCGCCGCAGGACCTCTTCAAAGCTCCGGGGCTCCCCGCACAGGGAGAGGATCCGCCCGGCGATCTCCCACACCTTGTCGATGTTGTCCTGGGCCAGCTGCGCGATCTCCTCCGAGGCCGGCGCGTGGGCCGGGACGAACATCCGGGCCCGGAGGGACTTCACCCGCTCCAGGGTGTCCAGATAGGCGGCCACGTCGTATATAAAACCGATCTGATACTTGTCCAGGGTCTCCCGGCTGGAGAGGCAGTCGGCCAGATACACCACGTCGTCCGGGGTGCGGAAGCCCACCATGTCAAAGAAATGCCCCGGCAGAGGGAGGAGCTCGAAGCCCTCCGGGAGGACCTCCCGGGTCAGCTCCTCCGCCCCGCTCTCCTGGGCCATGAGAAATTTGTGCCGCAGGTCCCGGCAGGGGTACCCGCCGTACAGGAAGGACGGCTCCAGCACCGGGTATCGGGTAAACGCCGCCTCGATCCCCGGGGCGTAGATCTTACATCCCGTCTGCCCCTGGAGATAGCGGTTGCCCCCGATGTGGTCCGCGTTGGAGTGGGTGTTATAGATGGCGGTCAGCTTCCACCCCCTGGCGTCCAGCAGCTGGCGGACCTTCCGGCCCGCGTCCTTGTCGTTCCCGCTGTCGATCAGACAGACCCGCTCGTCGTCCAGCCGCACCAGCCCGATCTTGGCGGGGCTCTGGATATAGCAGCTCTTTTCCGTAATGGAGATCAACTCGTACATCGTTTCCGCCTCTTTTCTTCCTCTGGTCGTTCTGGCACTCCGCGCTCCGGCCCCGGGTCAGCCGGAGCCGGGCGAGGCGCCTCTGGGGGACAGTATAGCACAGGGCCGCCCGGAAGTCTATCCGTTCTCCCCTCCTCCATGTTCAGACTTGCGGAAGGCGCTCCCCCGTTGTATGATAGAGAAAAACGGCCGCCGGCCCGGCGGCGGAGAGGAACACACCATGGACAAGCGGAAGACCCCGCCCCCGGCCATCCAGGTCCGGGGGGCCCGGGTACACAATCTGAAGAACATCGACGTGGACATCCCCCTGAATCGGATCGTGGGCATCGCCGGGGTGTCCGGCTCGGGAAAGTCCTCCCTGGCCCTGGGCGTGCTGTACGCCGAGGGCTCCCGGCGGTATCTGGAGTCCCTTTCC
>CALWYA010000085.1 GCA_944385645.1 uncultured Oscillospiraceae bacterium | reverse complement strand
GGAGATCATCGAGCCCCTGCGCCTGCTGTTCAAGGACGAGGTGCGGCAGCTGGGCCGGGAGCTGGGCCTGCCCGAGTACCTGGTCAGCCGGCAGCCCTTCCCCGGCCCCGGCCTGGCCATCCGCATCATCGGGGACATCACCAAGGAGACGGCGGACACCCTGCGCCTGGCCGACTTCATCTTCCGGGAGGAGATCGCCAGGGCCGGGCTGGACAAAAACCCCGACCAGTACTTCGCCGTCCTCACCAACACCCGCTCCGTGGGCGTCATGGGAGACGGGCGGACCTACGACTACACCCTGGCTCTCCGGGCGGTAACCACCGACGACTTCATGACCGCCGACTGGGCCCGCATCCCCTACGACGTGCTGGACCGCATCTCCGTGCGCATCGTCAACGAGGTCCCCGGCATCAACCGGATCGTCTACGACATCACCTCGAAGCCCCCTGCCACGGTGGAGTGGGAGTGACTACATCAAGGGCTCGCGGCATCCGCTGCGGGCCCTCCCTTTGTGTTCTCCAGGCCAAGGACAGTCCAGCCTTCTGGCTGTTGGCGCGAGGACCCCATTCATTCTCCGCCGCCGCAGCGGCGTTTCGGAGCACAATCGCCCGCAGGGCGGTACTTAGCGCGGAAATGGGGCGGCTTTGCCGGCCCCGAGCATTGAAATCTCCGAAGGGTGGAGCCGCCCATTGGGCGGCGGAACCCAAAAAGAAGGACATCCGCTTTCAGCGGATGTCCTTCTTTTTGGAAGGGACGGTTAAAATTGATATTCTTTCAATGACCAACAAAACCGCCGCGCAGCGGCGGCACCCAACCGCGAGCCCAGCGCAGCGGGGCGCGGTTGGAAAGGAGGAGCAAGGGCGCGGGCGGATGACGTCTTTTTGGCCATAAGCATAAAAAAACGTCGAAGCAAAGCGGACTTTGCTCCGACGTGGAGCAGGTGAAGGGAATCGAACCCTCGTGTTCAGCTTGGGAAGCTGACATTCTGCCATTGAACTACACCTGCATGTGAAATTCAGCTTAGTAATGATACCACAGCTCTCGTGGAATTGCAAGGGGAAATTTTGTCGACCGAGAAAATTTTTTGTAGGACTACAATACATATTGGACAGCAGAATAAAAAAGGATGAAGGATAGGGCCTCATCGGTTAAAGTTGAAGTTGCGGACAACAACTTGACGAGAGGGGGCCATATCCTTCATGGGAAAGAGTATAACACAGGACATGGCATATCGGCAATCCTTGATGAAATACGCGGAGAAATACGGCGTGAGCCGAGCCAGCCGGAAATACAAGAAGAGCCGGTCGTATATCTACTTCTGGAAAGGACGCTGGGATGGGACGGTGCAGTCTCTGGCCTGCCGGTCTCGGCGGCCGCATCACCACCCTAACCAGCACACAGAGGCGGAACTGAAGCTGATTCGGGACATGCGCCGCAGGAATCCTCACATCGGTATGGTGGAGCTGTGGCACCGCCTGCGCTTGAGAGGCTACACCCGCCGCCCGGAGAGCCTGTTCCGTGTCATGCGGACGCTGGGCCTGTTTCCGAAGGCGGAGAAGAAGCCGGTCTACAAGCCCAAGCCTTACCAGCAGATGACCTATCCCGGCCAGCGTGTCCAGGTGGATGTGAAGGTGGTGCCTCGCCGCTGCGTCGCCGACCCGGAGCTGCGCCTGTTCCAGTACACCGCCATCGATGAGTTCACCCGTCTGCGCTTCCTGGCTGCCTATTCGGAGCAAAGCTCCTATTCCTCAGCTGACTTCCTCAAAAGACTGGTCAAGTGGTATGCCCGCCGGGGCATCCGGGTGGAATGTGTCCAGACCGACAACGGTCCGGAATTCACCAACCGTTTCTCCACGAACAAGCGGGACCGCCCTTCCCTGTTTGAAGCGACCGCTGCCCAACTGGGCATCCGACACAAGCTCATCCGTCCCTACACCCCGCGCCACAACGGTAAGGTGGAGCGCAGCCACCGGGAGGACCAGAAACGCTTCTACTCCTGCCACAGCTTTTATTCCCTGGACGACTTCGCCAAGCAGCTCGCCGTCCACAACCGCCGCTCCAACAACTTCCCTATGAGGCCCCTCGACTGGTGTTCCCCCTTAGAGTTCGCCGTCCAATTTGTTTGACAAACCTACAAAATTTTGTCGACCGAGAAAATTTTCCGGTGTGTCGGCAGATGCAAAAGCGGGACGCCCAAATGGGCGTCCCGCCTGCGCGGTTCGATTTTACTCAATGGCGATGGCAGAGCTCTGCGGCAGCTCCTTCTTGGGCTCCTTGGGCATGGAGATACGCAGGATGCCGTCCTCAAACTTGGCGGACACGTCCTTGGGCTCCACATCGCCCACGTAGAAGCTGCGGCTGCAGGCACCGGCATACCGCTCCTGGCGAATGTAGCGGCCCTTCTTGTCCTGCTCCTCCTTGTCCAGCCCCTTGGCGGCGCTGATGGTCAGGCAGCCGTCCTTCAGGTCCACGGTGACCTCGTCCTTCTTGAAGCCGGGCAGGTCGATGTCCAGCTCATAGCTGTCCTCGGTCTCCCGCACGTCGGTCTTCATCAGATTCTTGGTCCGCTTCCCGTACAGGGGATTGCGCTCATTCCACACAGGGAACATCCCGAAGTTATCGTTAAAGAAATCATCGAACAGATTCTCGCTGAAAATGCTGGGCAACATAAGTCATTCCTCCATTCTTGTTCCGGTTCGGTTGCCCTCGGGAGGGATCTCGTTTGTCCCTCCCCCTTGGAACACCGTTATCATAGCACCGAAAATTAGCACTGTCAAGATGAGAGTGCTAATGTTTACAAAATAAGGGATGTTTGTTCACAGAATATGCGATTTTGTGCCGGCGGCGAAAAAACACGGTCCCGGACGGCTGCCGCCGTCCGGGACCGGTCGTGAAAAAGCGCGGAGAAAATGGGGGGTGCAGGTGCAGCTGCCTTACACCAGGCCCTGAGCCAGCATGGCGTCAGAGATCTTCAGGAAGGAGGCGATGTTGGCGCCGGCGGCCAGGTTGCCCGCCATACCGTACCGGGCAGCCGCCTCGGCGGCGGAGTGGTAGGCGTTGGACATGATGTCCCGCAGGCGGTTGTCCACCTCCTCGAAGGACCAGGACAGCCGGATGGAGTTCTGGGTCATCTCCAGGGCGGACACGCCCACGCCGCCGCAGTTGGACGCCTTGGCGGGCGCGAAGAGGATGCCGGCGGCCTGGAGGGCCTCCACCGCCTCGGGGGTGCAGGGCATGTTGGCGCCCTCGGCCACGGCGAAGCAGCCGTTGGCGATCAGGGCCTTGGCGGCCTGCTCATCCAGCTCGTTCTGGGTGGCGCAGGGCAGAGCGATACCGCAGGGGATGTTCCAGATCTTGGCGCAGCCCTCGGTGTACTGGGCGCTGGGCTTGCGCTGGGCGTACTCGCTGATGCGCTTGCGCTCCACTTCCTTGATCTGCTTGATCAGGTCCAGATCGATGCCGTCGGCGTCATACACGAAGCCGTCGGAGTCGGACATGGCCACCACCTTGCCGCCCAGCTGGGTGGCCTTTTCGCAGGCGTAGATGGCCACGTTGCCCGAGCCGGACACCAGGACCGTGGTCCCCTCGAAGGAGCGGCCGGCGTCCTTGACCATGTTGTCGGCAAAGTAGCACAGGCCATAGCCGGTGGCCTCCTTGCGCACCAGGGAGCCGCCGAAGGACAGGCCCTTGCCGGTGAGCGCACCCTGGAACTGGGTGGTGATGCGCTTGTACTGGCCGAACAGATAGCCGATCTCCCGGCCGCCCACGCCGATGTCGCCGGCGGGCACGTCCATGTCGGGGCCGATGTACTTATACATCTCGTTCATAAAGCTCTGGCAGAAGCGCATGACCTCGGAGTCGGACTTGTTCCGGGGATTGAAGTCGGAGCCGCCCTTGCCGCCGCCGATGGGCAGACCGGTCAGGCAGTTCTTAAAGGTCTGCTCGAAGCCCAGGAACTTGACGATGCTCTCGTTGACAGAGGGGTGGAAGCGCAGACCTCCCTTGTAGGGGCCGATGGCGCTGTTGAACTGGACCCGATAGCCCCGGTTCACGTGGACGACACCCTGGTCATCCTCCCAGGGCACCCGGAAGGAGACGAACCGCTCAGGCTCCACCAGACTGTCCATGACGCCCTTCTTGATCAGCTCAGGCCGCTCGTTGACCACCGGAACCAGGGACGTGAGCACCTCGTGCACCGCCTGGTGAAATTCAGGCTCGCCAGGGTCGCGGGCAATGACCCGCTCCATCAGGCCGTTCAAATACTCATTCGCAATCTTCATCTTCATACCAGTTTCCTCCCGCTTCAATCTCAAGAGGTCCTCTGCCGCTCCGGAGGGGCCGGACGACCAACAACCTACTGTACTACTGTTATACCATAGAGAAAAATGCAGGTCAAGAAAAATAAAATTGCATTTTTTAAGTTTGGAGGATGTGGAGAAAAAACCGCTGTTCTGAGAGAGGTTTTTCGGTATTTTACCGAAGGCTGTCTGAATAAATTTAAGGGAAACAGAATATCCGCTTTATAAATCATCTGTGTTTTCGATAAATTCCTTTAAAAAATGCGGTAATCTGCGGGGCGGCCGCAGAGAAATCTGACCGATTCCCCTCCGGCAGTCCAGCGGGAGCGGGCGCTTCCGGCGCGGAGCGGCACAAGAATTTGAAGGAAATGGAATCATTTTGAAGCCGTACTTGCAGAACGGGCGCAGATACGCTATACTGGACAGGAATGATCCCGGATAAGGAGGGATTTCCCATGATCTACCCTTCGGTGCGCAGGGGGCAGTTTCTGACCCGGCCCAACCGCTTTATCGCCCATGTGGAGCTGGACGGCGCGCCGGTCGTGTGCCACGTGAAAAGCACCGGCCGGTGCCGGGAGCTGCTGGTGCCCGGGCGTACGGCGTGGCGGGCGGAGGGGACCAACCCCGCCCGAAAGACGCAGTACGACCTGATCGGGGTGGAAAAGCCCACCCCCCGGGGGCTGCTCCCTGTAAACATGGACGCCCAGGCCCCCAACCGGGTCTTTGGGGAGTGGGCGGCAGGCGGGGGACTGGGCTTCCTCCCCTCCCTCCTGCGGCCAGAGACCCGGTTCGGGGACTCCCGGTTCGACTTCTACTGGGAGAACGGCCCGGAGCGCCGGGGCTTCTGGGAGATCAAGGGGGTAACCTTGGAGGAGGACGGCGTGGCCCGCTTCCCCGACGCCCCCACCCTGCGGGGGGTGAAGCACCTGGAAGAGCTGATCCGGGCCCGGGAGGCCGGCTATGAGACGGGGGTGTGCTTCGTGGTCCAGATGCCGGGGATGCGCTGGGTGGAGCCCAACGACGCCACTCACCCCCAGTTTGGCCAGGCCCTGCGCCGGGCGGCCCAGGCTGGGGTTCGGGTGCTGGCCCTGGGGTGCCGGGTGGAGCCCGACCGGCTGGAGATCACCGGGGAGGTCCCGGTGAAGCTATAGAGACGGAAAACGCGCCCGCCGGCAGTGCCGGCGGGCGCATATCGTGTCCTCAGCGGAATTTGGGGGAGCGGGGAAATTTGTACCGGCACAGCTGCTCCTGGCAGTGGGCGCACTGGAGCAGGCGGTTGGAGCCCTCCCAGAACCGCTCCGGGTACCGGGCGTACCGCCGCTCCCACACGGCCAGCACCGCCAGCCCCATGCCGAACAGAGACCAGGAGTACCAGTGGGGGACGCACATGAGCGGAGCGGCCATCATCCAGGAGCCCCAGGCAAAGATGCGGCAGCTGACGCAGCACCGGTTGCCCATGAGGAAGGTCTGGAAGGGGCAGAAAAACAGCACGCACACCAGGTCGCACAGATAGGCCAGGGCGCACAGGGCGATCAGGTCGGCGGCGGACAGCACCTTTCGGTGGTACAGGGCGCCGATGACCAGATTGACCGCCAGCCAGACCAGAGCTACCTTGACCGCCCCCCGGTTCTGACGCCGGACGGCCAGCTTCAGGGCGGCGGGGTCATAGCCGGGCACCGGGTCAAAGCGGGCGGGGTACTGCTTCATGCACCCGGCGGTCAGCCGGCTGTTGGGGTCCAGCTGGGCCGCCATGGAGACGAACACCGCGACCCACAGCACCGCCAGGGGCCAGCGGCTCCACTGGAACGGGGCGGTGAAGGTCAGCCGCTCCGGGGCGAACACCCGGGTGAGCAGCACCAGCCCAAAGACGGCCAGCCGCAGGAAAAACTCCCGGACGTACCGGCGGGTCACCGGGGAAACTGAGGTTATCATACAGATCTCTCTCCTTATCTGGATGATAAAAATTCACTTCACTTTTTTCTTGTTTCCACCCCTATGGGGGCGGAAACGATTCAGCTTGTTGAAAAAGCCCTCCTGCAAGGAGTTCCGCCGTCCGCAGACGGCGGAATAAAATTGGATCCGTCATTTCCCAGGGCGTGTACCTGGGAAATGACACTTCTCACGAAATTTTGACCGACAATTTCGCAAGAAATCGAGGCCAAAATTTCGTGCAGCCTTTCTCGAAAAAGTGACTTTGTCACTTTTTCGACAGGTTTACATCTCCCGCCGGCCCTCTAGGGCCCGCATGAGGGTGGCGTCGTCGGCGTACTCCAGGTGGCT
>CALWYA010000084.1 GCA_944385645.1 uncultured Oscillospiraceae bacterium | reverse complement strand
GAGAAAATCCTGCGAGAAGGAGGGTGGAACATGAAAAAAGCGGCACTTTTCCGTCCGAAAAGTGCCGCTGGTAGCATCCTGGTATCCATCCCAGGAACTTCCAATTTTGAACCCCTTGCGCCCCAAGGGTTTGAGGCCTGTTTTTGGTAGCCATTTGGTAGCCATGGGGGGTAAAATGCTACCAGATTGGAAAAATTTATCTGCTGCGACAAAAGACGGGAGAAAGTGCGGTGCACACCTTGCGAAGCGGGGCGGGGTGTGGTACAATATCTTGAACTATGGAACAGGAGGGGGAGGCCATGCGGCATCTCATTGATTTTGGTGATATGTCCCGGGCGGAATGGGACGAGCTCTATGCCCGGGCCAGCCGGATCATGGACGACCCCAGCCAATTCATCGACACCTGCCGGGGCAAGGTGGCGGCCTCCCTGTTTTACGAGCCCTCTACCCGCACCAATTTCTCCTTCCAGACCGCCATGCTCCGCCTGGGGGGGACGGTGTTCGGCTTTGCCGACCCCAACTCCTCCTCGGTGGCCAAGGGGGAGACCCTGAAGGACACCATCAAGATGGTGTCCAGCTACGCCGACGTGGTGGTCATGCGCACCCCCTGGGAGGGGGCGGCCAAGGCGGCCTCCCTGTACTCCCACGTGCCGGTGGTCAACGCCGGGGACGGGGGGCACATGCACCCCACCCAGACCATGGCCGATTTGACCACCATGACCCGGCTGCTGGGGAAGGTGGACGGGCTGTCCATCGGTCTGTGCGGCGATCTGAAGAACGGCCGCACCGTCCACTCTCTCATCAAGGCCATGGCCAAGTTCCGGGACGTGCGCTTCTTCCTCATCTCCCCCCGGGAACTGGCTGTCCCCGAGTATATGCGGGCCTTCCTTCAGGAGAACGGCATGCCCTACACCGAGGTCACCGGTCTGGAGGCGGTCATCCCCCAGCTGGACGTACTGTACATGACCCGTATCCAGCGGGAGCGGTTTGTGGATCCCCTGGAGTACGAGCGGAACAAGGGCATCTATATCCTCACCCGGCGGAAGCTGGAGCGGGCCAAGGAGCACATGCTGGTCATGCACCCCCTGCCCCGGGTGGACGAAATCGCCGTGGACGTGGACGACGACCCTCGGGCCGTCTACTTCCGGCAGGCCCGGTACGGCATGTTCGCCCGGATGGCCCTGC
Source organism: uncultured Oscillospiraceae bacterium (assembly GCA_944385645.1). GTDB lineage: Bacteria > Bacillota > Clostridia > Oscillospirales > Oscillospiraceae > Lawsonibacter. Next base: position 5,393 of record CALWYA010000084.1, on the reverse strand, counting down.
TGGCCGACCTGGCCAACCAGCCCCGGCTGGAGCGCACCGCCCCGGTGGAGATCGGGACCAGGCCCGTGTGCTCCAACCCCCGGTGCATCACCCAGACCCAGCCCTATCTGCCCCCCCTGGTGAAGCAGAACGGCGGGGTGGACTGCTGCGCCTTCTGCGACGCCGCCCTGCGGTGAACAGTACCCCTTGACAGGGGGCGGAAATTCTGGTATCATTCCAACCTAAGAGGGCCGAGGCCCCAACGAGGAAAAGAGGGAGCATTTCATCCATGGATTCCGACAGCGGCGACAGTACCGCCGACGATAACCAGATACGGACAGTGCGTCAGAATGAATAAGGCATGGTCTGTCCCGCCGGAGCTTCCGGGGGGATAGGCTGTGCTTTTTGTGCGCTTTCAGGAAATTTTTGGGATGGGACGGTGCCGCCGTCCGGAACATATTTAGGAGGAACAAACTGTGCAAACCATATTGCTGCAGCTGCTGCTGCAGGTTGTCTTTATTTTGATCAACGCCTTTTTCGCGGCTACCGAGATCGCCGTGATCTCGCTGAACGCTAACAAGCTGCGCAAGCTGGAGGAGGAGGGGGACAAGATGGCCCCCAAGCTGCTCCACATGGTGGAGGACAGCTCCAGCTTCCTGTCCACCATCCAGATCGCCATTACCCTGTCCGGCTTCCTGGGCGCCGCCTTCGCTGGAGACAGCTTCGCCGAGTATCTGACCGCCTGGCTGGTGGGCCTGGGGGTGGGCATCCCCGCCTCGGTGCTGGACACCATCTCCCTGGTGGTGGTCACCATTATCCTGTCCTACTTCACCCTGATCTTTGGTGAACTGGTGCCCAAGAAGATCGCCATGCAGAAGCCTATGGAGATGGCCCGGCTATCCTGTCGGGTGGTGTCCACCATCGCCTTCATCGCCAAGCCGGTGGTGAAGCTGCTGGCCCTGTCCACCAATGTGATGCTGCGCCTGCTCCACATGAAGGTCAACGTGGAGGAGGAAGAGGTCACCGAGGACGAGATCCGCATGATGATCGACCTGGGCAACGAGAACGGCGCCATCGACGAGGACGAGAAGGAGCTGCTCCACAACGTGTTCGAGTTCTCCGACCAGACGGTGAGCGACGTGATGACCCGTGCGGTGGACGTGGTGGCCCTGCCCGTAGATGCCACCCGGGAGCAGGTGCTGGACACCATCCAGTCCAGCGGTCTGTCCCGCTTCCCCGTGTACGGCGAGGATGAGAACGACATCCTGGGCGTCCTCAACGCCAGAGATTTCCTGGTCTCCTGCGCCGAGGGGGAGAACAAATCCGTCCGGGAGCTGATGCGCCCGGCCTACCTGGTCCCCGAGAGCCTGTCCGCCGACGACCTGTGGAAGGACATGCAGCGCAAGAAGATCCACCTGTCGGTGGTGCTGGACGAGTACGGCGAGCTGGCCGGCGTGGTCACCATCGAGGACCTGCTGGAGGAGATCGTGGGCAACATTTACGACGAGTTTGACCCCGCCGAGCCCCCCGAGCTGGAGCAGCTGGAGGACGGCCTGTGGCGGGTGAGCGGCTCCCTGAGCGTGGAGGACCTGGCTGAAGAGCTGGACCTGGACCTGCCCGAGGACGAGGACTATGACACCGTGGGCGGCATGGTGCTCAGCCAGCTGCGCACTATCCCCGAGGACGGCAGCCACCCGGTGGTGGAGGTAGACGGCCTGGAGCTGAGCGTGGAGCAGGTGGAGGACCACCGTATCCGCTCAGTGCTGCTGCGCAAGAAGCCCCCGGAGGAGCCCCAGTCCCAGGAGGCGGAAAAGGACGACTGATCCCCGCTCTGCCCCGCCCGCTGAAAATGGCGGGCGGGGCGGAGAGAAGTGAAAAAAAGGGATTGACAATCGCCTGTGAAGTATGGTATTATTTTAAAGCTGACATAAAAGTGAATTCGCTGCCCATGCGGGTGTAGTTCAATGGTAGAATCCCAGCCTTCCAAGCTGGTCGCGTGGGTTCGATTCCCATCACCCGCTCCAAACGCGCCTGTAGCTCAGGTGGATAGAGCAACTGCCTTCTAAGCAGTGGGTCGGGGGTTCGAGTCCCTTCAGGCGTACCAGTGTCAGAAATATGGTGGGTGTAGCTCAGTTGGTTAGAGCACCGGATTGTGGTTCCGGGTGTCGAGGGTTCGAGTCCCTTTACCCACCCCACACGAAAGGCGGAAGGGCCGGAGCTTCGGCTCCGGCCCTGGCCTTTTCTCTGCCGGACACAGGGGTGTAGCCAAGTGGTAAGGCAAGGGACTTTGACTCCCTCATTCGCTGGTTCGAGTCCAGCCATCCCTGCCACTTTTTCTCTCCACCGGAGCCGGCCTCCACGATATACCCCAGAGACAAAATAAGATTTGACTCAGTAGCTCAGTCGGTAGAGCAACTGCCTTTTAAGCCGTGGGTCCGGGGTTCGAGTCCCCGCTGGGTCACCATAACGCGCAGATACGAACCCTTTTTGTGGTAAAGAATGTATTTGCGGTAACAGAAGGAATAGCGCCAAGGTCGTAAGGCCTTGGCGCTATCTCTTTCATTTGGTACACATAGTTTGACTTTAGACCACTGTTGCGCTATTTTATACAGAAATAGTGTGATTAAAGAACCTATTTGTTCAAAATTTCATACAAATGCAATGAAAATTGTGGCTTTCTGAGATTCATAGAATATGAACAGCAATAATGAATATGAATTGAAAGAGCCGTCTTTATATACAAGCCTAAAACGTCTTGAAAAGCAAGGCCATATTGTTAGCTATTGGGGCGACCAATCGCAAGGTGGGCGACGAAAGTATTATCTTTTGACCTCCACAGGGAAACATCGGCAAGTCCCAATGGGACTTGCCGATGTTTTTTACTTCTTCTGCTTCTGGGCCGCCTCCTGGGGGGTTAGGGGGAGGAGAGTCTTGCGCTTGCGGATGAACAGGGTCAGCGTGGTGCCGGAGGCCAGAACATCGGCGATGGGCTCCGCGATGTAAATGCCCATAACATTGCCCAGAGCCATAGGCAGGACGATGGCCAGGGGCACCAGCAGGATCACCTTGCGCAGCAGGGCCAGGAAGAGGCTGGTCCGGGCCTGTCCCAGGGCCATAAAGGCCGACTGACAGGCCATCTGGGCGCCGAAGGCCCAGATGCCCCCGAAGAACACGGGCATCACCCGGGCCACCAGCCGGACCAGTTCCTCATCGTCGTTGAACAGCATGGCCAGGGGACCGGGGATGAGCAGGACAATCAGAAAGGCGCTCACCGTGGCCGTCAGGGTCACCCGTAGCAGCAGCCAGAAGGTCCGGCGGACCCGGGCGTAGTTGCCCGCCCCGTAGTTAAAGCTCATGAGGGGCTGCACCCCCTGGGTGATCCCCTGGATGGGCATGGTGACCATCTGCATGACGCTCTGGATGATGGTGAGGGTGCCCACGTACAGGTCGCCCCCGTACCGCTGCAGGCCGGAGTTCAGCACCACGGTGACCAGGCTCTCGGTGGACTGCATGATGAAGGGGGCCACCCCCAGGCCGGCGATCCGGGAGACCACAGCCCGCCGCAGGCGCATGTACTGCGGCCGGATGCGCAGACCGGAGCGGTGGCTGCACAGGAACAGCACCACCCAGGCGGCGCTCACCGCCTGGGACAGGATGGTGGCCAGAGCCGCCCCCCGGACCCCCATGTCAAAGACGAAGATGAACACCGGGTCCAGCACGATGTTCAGGATCGCCCCGATGAGCACCGAGCACATAGCGGTCATGGCCCGCCCTTGGGCGCTGATGAAGGTGTTCAGGCCCAGGGCCAGCTGGACAAAGACGGTGCCCAGCAGGTAGATGGTGATATAGTCGGTGGCATAGCCGATGGTGGCCTCCGAAGCGCCGAAGGCCATAAGCACCGGCCGCTGGATGAGCTGGAACACCACCGTCAGCACCGCCGAGGCGCACAGGAGCAGGGTCACCGAGTTGCCCAGGATGCGCTCAGCCCCCTCCCGGTCTCCCGCCCCCAGGCGGATGGAGGCCAGAGGGGCGCCCCCCTGCCCGGCAAAGGCGGCGAAGGCGGAGATCAGGGTGATGATGGGAAAGGTCACCCCCAGGCCGGTGAGGGCGGTGCCCCCGATGACCGGGATGTGGCCGATATAGATGCGGTCCACGATGTTGTACAGCAGGTTGATGAACTGGGCCGCCACCGAGGGCACCGCCAGCTTCCACATCAGCTTCCCGATGGGGGCGGTGGCCAGGGCGCTCTCCCTGCCGCGGGGGGTAGTTGCCAAGGGGATTCACTTCCTTATGTCTGCTGTGGGGTGGGTTCTCTCTCTGTCAGAACCGGGCGCCGCCGAATTCGGCCAGCCGCAGCCCCTTGTTGCGCTCCTGCACCCACTGGATGGACCACTGGGAAGCGAACAGCAGCAGCTGATTGCCCTTGTAGTCCTCCACCAGCTTGGCGTCGTTGGGGAGCAGCAGGTCCTCCTCCTTCAGCGGGGGGGCATCCTCGTCCTCCTTCACGATCCACCGCAGGTACTCGAAGGGCAGGCCCTCCTTATAGAGCTCCACGTTGTACTCGCTGCGCAGACGGTATTCCAGCACGTCGAACTGCAGCGTGCCCACCACGCCCACGATGACCTCCTCCATGCCGGTGTAAGGGGTCTTGAAAATCTGGATGGCGCCCTCCTGGGCGATCTGCTCCACCCCCTTCAGGAATTGCTTGCGCTTCATGGTATCCACCGAGCGGATGCGCTCGAAGTGCTCCGGAGCGAAGGTGGGGATGGGGTCGAACTGGAACTTCTTCCCCGGGGCGCACAGGGTGTCCCCGATGGAGAAGATGCCCGGGTCGAACACGCCGATGATGTCCCCGGCGTAGGCCTCCTCGATGATCTCCCGCTCGGCGGCCATGAGCTGCTGGGGCCGGGAGAGGCGGATCTTCTTTTTCCCCTGGACGTGGTAGACCTCCCGGTCCGCCTCGAACTTGCCGGACACCACCCGCATGAAGGCGATGCGGTCCCGGTGGGCCTTGTTCATGTTGGCCTGGATTTTAAAGACGAAGGCGGAGAAGTCCGGGTCGAAGGAGTCGATGACCTCGTCCCCCGCCTTCCGGGGCAGGGGGGCGGTGGTCATGCGTAAAAATTCCTCCAGGAAGGGCTCCACGCCGAAGTTGGTGAGGGCGGAGCCGAAGAACACCGGGGACAGCTTGCCGTGGCGCACCCGGTCCAGGTCGAAGTCGCAGGAGGCCCCGTCCAGCAGCTCGATCTCTCCGATCAGCTGCTCCCGCTTGTCCGCGCCGATCAGGTCGGCCAGGGCGGGGTCGTCGGGCTCGATCTCGGTGGCGGTGGCCGCTTTGGCGTTGGTGTTGGAGGTGAAGTGGATCACCTTCCGGTTCTGCCGGTCGTACACCCCCTTGAACTCCTTGCCGCAGC
>CALWYA010000083.1 GCA_944385645.1 uncultured Oscillospiraceae bacterium | reverse complement strand
GCCATCCCCGCATCCACCTGATCGCTCCCCTGGCGGTGGACGAGATGCACAACCTCATGGCCCGGTGCTACCTGGTGATGACCGACTCCGGCGGACTCCAGGAGGAGGCCCCCGCCCTGGGCAAGCCGGTGCTGGTCCTGCGCCGGGAGACCGAGCGGCCCGAGGCCGTCCGGGCGGGCACCGTCCGGCTGGCCGGCGTGGAGGAGGAGGCCGTCTTCTCCCTGGCCGCCCAGCTGCTGTCCGACCGGGCTGTCTATGACAGTATGGCCCACGCCGTCAACCCCTACGGGGACGGCCAGGCCTGCCGGCGCATCGCCGACGCCATCGAGTGGCACTTCGGCCTGCGGCCCCAGCCGCCCGAGCCCTTCCTGGGGGGCGCGGACCGCTGATCCCCGCGTAACTGCCCCGGGAAGGAGGTGGGTCCATGGACTCCCGCAATCGGAAAATCATTGTGCTGGCCATCGTCCTGCTCATCGCCGGGGCCATGGTGGCCAGCTTCGGCCGCAGCCTCTTCGCCCTGAACACGCCGGGCGTGGTTCTGCCCGACTCCAGCGCCGCCCAGGGCGACCCCTCCGGCTCCGGCTCTCCCTCCGAGCAGTACCAGCAGGTCTCGGTCAACCCCAGGACGGCCCCCGCCGTGGTGGCCACCCTGGCCCGACCGGACAGCTACTACCGGGAGCTGACGGTGGAGACCTTCTGGGCGGGTGGCTCGTCCTCCGTCCAGGTACAGGTGTGGGCCGACGGGGGCTGGTCCCACAGCCGGCAGGTGCGCCCCTCCGGGGTCATCCGCCACGACCTGACCGGAGAGGACACCCTCTACTACTGGTACGAGGGCTCTTCCCGGTATGAGACCGCCCCGGCGGACGAGCGGTCCTCCGACCTGGCCCAGCACATCCCCACCTATGAGACGGTGGTGGACCTGCCCCCGGAGGAGATCACCGCCGCCGGCTATGAGCTGCGGGGGGAGCTGCCCTGCATCTTCGTGGAGGTTCAGCCGGAGGACTCCCCCCTGGTCTATCAGTACTGGGTCAGCGTGGACAGCGGCCTGCTGGTGTCCGCCGAGACCCTGGAGGACGGGGAGCTGGTCTACCGCATGACCGCCTACTCCCCCGTCCAGGCCCCCTGTCCCGCCGACGCCCAGTTCCGGCTGCCTGACGGCACGGTGCTGCACACGGTGGGCGAGGCCCGGGAGGGCGGCTAGTCCTCCCCCCACCCCAAGAGCAGCACCAGACCCAGGGCGAGGACCGGTTCCAGGTCCTCGCCCTCCACCAATAAGTACAGGACGATCAGGAGCAGCAGAAGATCTCCCGCGTCCCACCCCTCCGGGACGACCGCCCGGAGCAGCTGGGACAGCCCCCGCCCCTCTCCCCCGCTCCACAGGGCGGACAGGCCGCTCAGAGGGCCCTGCCCCCGCGAAACGCCCCGGTCCGGTCCGGGGGCGCTCCGGTACTCCGGCGCCTCCCCCGCCCGGGTCCAGGCAAAGGTCTCGTCCCCGGGAATGTAGCGGTTATACACCCTCCCGCGCCCCCTTTCCCGCGGCCCCCAGCACCGCCCGGATCAGCCGGGCGGCCCGGGTGAGCTCCACGGCCCGGTCCAGCCGGCCCCGCCGATCCTCCCGGACAAAGGGGCGCAGGGCCCGCAGCAGGTCGGCGCTCCTGTCCTCCCCCTCCCGGACCTGCCGGACAATGGCCAGCCCCTTCCGGATCAGCTCCGGGTCCAGCTGACCCAGAAGCTGGGACAGGTCGTCCGCCGGAGGGCCGCCCGGCCCTCCGTCCGGCTCCTCTCCCGCTCCGCCCGCCTCGGGCCCGGCGGCTCCGGGCAACTGTCCCCCCTCCTGTCCCCCGGACAGGGAGCGGGCCAGAGCCATGATCTGTCCCATGGCCTCCTGGTTGCCCAGAATGGCGTTCAGTTTTTCCTCCAGCTCGGCCAACCGCCCCGCCCCCTTCCCCGTCCGGAATCGGTCACTCCAGCCCGGCTTGCTTGGCCTGGGCGTCCATCCGCGCCAGCAGGTCGGCCCCCTCCCGGGTGCGGGCCAGCTGGTCCACAATGGCCATCAGCTGTCCGGGATCTCCCCGGGCTGCCTCCTGGGCGGCCCGCCGCACCTGGTCCCCCTTGGCCTGGAGCAGCTCCATGAGTTTTTTCCCGTCGCTGGACCGGGCCAGCTTCATGGCGGCGGCTCGGCTCTGCTCCAGAGTCGTCTCCAATCCCTCCGGCGGACGGCGTTGTTCCATCTCCATCCCTCCCACCTTTGATTCACTCCAGTATATGCGGCACAGCCGTGAGGTGACACCCTTGAAAATCTTGGTTTTTTCCGACTCCCACCGCTCCCGCTCCGGGATGTACCGGGCCGTGGACCAGCAGCAGCCCGACCAGATCATCCACCTGGGCGACCTGGTGGAGGACGCCGAGGAGCTGTCCTGGGCCTATCCCAAGCTGCCCGTGTGCATGGTGCCGGGCAACTGCGACGGCTGGACCACTCTCCCCCCGAAAAAGCAGATCACGCTGGCCGGGAAATCCATTCTTCTCTCCCACGGCCACCTGTGGGGCGTCAAAAGCGGCTATGACGCCGCCATCGCCGACGCGCGGGCGGTCCGGGCGGACATTCTTCTGTTCGGCCATACCCACCAGTCGCTGTGCCGGCAGCTGGAGGACGGCCTGTGGGTGATGAACCCGGGGGCCAGCCGCTCCACCTACGGGCTGATCCAGCTGGAGGAGGACGGCGTCCGCTGCGCCGTCCTGCCCACCCCATGAGCAGGACAGACCGGACCCGGAACCGGAACGTGATGAAGAAGCTGCTCTATATCCTCTTCCACCGCTCTGTGCTGGTGGGACTGGCCCTGCTGGCGCAGATAGTCGTCCTGATCCTGATGGTGGTCTCCTTCTCCGAGCATGCGGTGGGGATGTACTGGTTTTTCATCTTCCTGAGTGTGGCCGCCTCTCTGGCCATCATCTGCAGCCGCATGGAACCGGGATATAAGATCGCCTGGCTGCTGCTGATCCTGCCCTTCCCCGTACTCGGCGGGGTGTTCTATCTGCTGGTGGGGGGCGGCTCCGTGCCCCGGCGCACCAAAAAGCGGATGCAGTGGATGATCCAGAAGACCGAACAGGTCCTCCGGGAGGACTTCAAGGCCGACGACCTGCTCCCCCTGGGGGGCGACGCCGCCGGTCAGGCCACCTATCTGGAGCAGCGGGCCCATTGCCCGGCCTACACCAACACCGAGACCGAATACTTCCCCCTGGGGGACAAGGCCTTCCCCCGGATGCTGGAGGAGCTGGAGAAGGCGGAGAAATACATTTTCCTGGAGTATTTCATCCTGCAGCCCGGGGTCTTCTGGGACAGTATCCTGGCCATTCTGGAGCGGAAGGCCGCCCAGGGGGTGGAGGTCCGGGTCATCTACGACGACATGGGCTGTATGTTCACTCTGCCCCGGGACTACAACGAGGCCCTGTCCAAAAAGGGCATCCAGTGCCGGGCCTTCAACCGCTTCCTGCCGGTGATGTCCCTGCGGCTGAACAACCGGGACCACCGGAAGTTCCTTATCATCGACGGGAAGGTGGGCTTCACCGGGGGGATCAACCTGGCTGACGAGTATATCAACGTGAGGGAGCGCTTCGGCCACTGGAAGGACAGCGCCATTCTCCTGGAGGGGGACGCGGTCTGGTCCATGACGGTGATGTTCCTGACCATGTGGGACCACGTGGCCGGCTGGGACGAGGACTTTGAGTTCTTCCGTCCCGCCCCCGCCCAGGTGCGCCCCTGGACAGGCTACGTTCAGCCCTATACCGATACCCCCCTGGACCGGGAGGCGGTGGGGCAGGCGGTCTATCTGAACATGATCGCCAAGGCCAAGAAGTATATCTATATCACCACCCCCTATCTGGTCATCGACGTGGCCACCAACACCGCCCTGTGCAACGCCGCCAAGTCCGGGGTGGACGTGCGCATCATCACCCCCCACATCCCGGACAAGCGGTATGTGTTCGAGGTCACCCGGGCCCACTATCCCCCCCTGCTGGAAGCCGGGGTGCAGATCTATGAGTACACCCCCGGCTTCATCCACGCCAAGAACTTCGTGGTGGACGACCGGTTCGCCACCGTGGGCACGGTGAACCTGGACTACCGCAGCCTGTTCCTCCACTTCGAGGACGGGGTGTGGCTGTGCGAGGCCCCCTGCATCCGGGACATCCGAGCCGACTTCGAGGAGACCCTGAAGGTGTCCGAGCCCGTCTCCCTGCGGCAGTTCAAGCACCTGAACGTCATCCTGCAGCTCTACCGGAGCATCCTGCGGGTGTTCGCCCCCCTGATGTAATGGAAAGCGCCGCCCTTCGGGCGGCGCTTTCGCTGTGCTTACCGGCAGCAGCACTGGCTGGCGCTGCTGGTGGTGGTGATGGTGTTGGGCGGGAAGAACTCGTTCACCGGGAACTGGACCTGCTGGAACATCTCACAGGGATCCTGCTGCCCCGGCTCGTCGCCGTTGCCGCCGCAGCTGCAGTCCTTGGTGGGCACGCAGTAGTCGTAGGCGGGGATGAGCAGCTGGGTGTCCCGCTCCATGCGGATGATGGAGAACTGGCCCAGGGTGACGAACAGGCGGTGGAGGTCGCCGCTCATGACCAGGTCCTCGCCGAAGCAGGCGGTCACCCCCTCGGGGATGTCCAGACACACGCAGTCGCAGGGTCTGCACTCGCACACGTCCACCAGCTTCAGGTTCAGGATCAGGGGGTCCACCGCCTCCACCACGGCGTCTGGCACCGCGGCCCGGGGGACGCACTGGACCTGGGCGCCGTCCTCGTCCCGGGAGGAGAACACCTTGGCCCCGCCGTCGCTGCCGAAGAGCACCGTCCGCTTGTCAAAGACGGCCAGGCCGCACACCTCCACCGGCCGGGCGGCCCCCACGAAGGCGTCGGCGGTGATGCGGTAGAAATACCGCACATCCACCGTATAGAAGCCCCGGTTGAAGGTGACGGGCTCCACGTCGATGTACGCGTACAGCAGTTCGGCGCACTTGGCCTTCACCGACTGCGCCCGGTCGATCATGTCCTGGGAGCACCGGGTGGGATAGACCCGCAGATCCTCCACACAGTCCCGGTCCTTGCAGGAGTCGAAGATTTTCTTGGTGTGTATGCACACGGCCTCCCGGATACTGCGGTCCTCGCAGACGGGGCCGGGCACGACCTTTTCTGGCATATCGTTCCCTCCTAAATTTGGGTGGTATGGGCAGGCAAAACGCCCGTCTGGGGTTTGCTTACACCCTATCTTATGTGCCGGGCAAAATTTGGTGCCCCGCTCCCCTCTCACTCTTGCCTTTTTGCCGTTTCCGGATATAATAGGAAGTAGTTTCCCGAAAGGAGTCTGACCCCATGTCCATCGGATTCATCCAGGACGACCTGGATCTGAAGCTGCTGGTCCTGTACATCATGGACCGGGCGGCCGCCCCCATCACCTTTTTGCAGCTGTTCGAGCTGGCGCTGTGCGACGCCGGCGTGGACTACTTCTCCCTCACCCAGGCGGTGGAGCACATGGTGGCCACCGGCCAGCTGGAGAAGGAGGAGGACCGATACGCTATCACCGACAAGGGCCGGCGCAACAGCCAGATCTGCGAGAGCAGTCTGCCCTACTCGGTGCGGCTGCACTGCGACGAAAACCTGGTGAAGGTCAACGACGCCCTGCGCCGAGAGGCCCAGGTCCAGGCCCGGGTGGCCGATAACGAGGACGGCACCGCCGTCCTGACCCTGATCTTCCAGGACGGGGACTCCCCCCTGCTCCACCTGGAGCTCCTCGCTCCCGACCGGGAGCGGGCTGCTGCCTGGAGCGGCGCCTTCCGGGTCGACCCGGGCAAATTCTATCTCAGCGTCACCAGGCTTCTGGAGGACAACGCCCATGAAAATGAGACGAAGTGACCGGGCCCGGGGGGAGGACTTCTCCCTGGCCCTCATCGACCGGTGCTCCCACGGAGTAATGGCCCTGAACACTGGGGAGGACACCCCCTACTGCCTGCCCCTGTCCTTTGTGCGGGTGGACCGGGTCCTCTACTTCCACTGCGCCCGCCAGGGGCGGAAGGTGGACCTGCTCCGGGCTCACCCCAGGGTATGCGTCACCTTCGTGGGGGGCGACGCCCCCGCCTTTGTGGAGCCCGGCATGTACACCACCTATTTTCAGTCGGCTATAGTCACCGGCACCGCCCAAGAGGTCACCGACGAGACGGAAAAGATCCTGGCCCTCCGGGCCCTGTGCCAGAAGCTGACCCCTGACTTTGTGGACGGAGGCCGGTTCGAGGCGGCCATCAGCAGCAGCCTGGCGGTCACCGCCGTGTGGAAGATCTCCATAGAGGAGATTTCCGGGAAGGAGAAGGCCCGCAAGGGCTGATTCTAAGGCACAGCCACAGTTCACGTACATGGTAAAGCTATTCTTCCTCAGCCGTCCAAAATTTGTTTGATTATACCCTTTTTATCACATCCGTGTTCCAATAGCGAAGGAAATTCCAGCGGCGCAAGTGCGTCATAAATTCGGTGCCGCCCACTGGGCGGTGAAGTCAAAACCTCCGGCTAAGCCGGAGGCTTGAGTAGGCCCTAAAAGGGCCTGATGCGGACGAAACCCCTTAAGGG
>CALWYA010000082.1 GCA_944385645.1 uncultured Oscillospiraceae bacterium | reverse complement strand
GAGTTGGCGATGGCCATGACCTCGCCGGTGGCCTTCATCTGGGTGCCCAGGGTGCGGCTGGCGGTGGTGAACTTGTCAAAGGGCAGGCGGGGGATCTTCAGCACCACATAGTCGATGGTGGGCTCGAAGCACGCCTTGGTCTTGCCGGTGACGGCGTTGGGGATCTCGTCCAGGGTATAGCCCAGGGCCACCTTGGCGGCCACCTTGGCGATGGGATAGCCGGTGGCCTTGGAGGCCAGGGCGGAGGACCGAGACACCCGGGGGTTGACCTCGATGACGGCGTACTCGAAGGAGTCTGGATTCAGGGCGAACTGCACGTTGCACCCGCCCTCGATCTCCAGGGCGGAGATGATCTCCAGGGCGGCGGAGCGCAGCATTTGGAATTCCTTATTGGCCAGGGTCTGGGTGGGGGCCACCACGATGGAGTCGCCGGTGTGGACGCCCACGGGGTCGATGTTCTCCATGGAGCAGATGGTGATCACGTTGCCGGCCCCGTCCCGCATGACCTCGAACTCGATCTCCTTCCAGCCGGAGATGCACCGCTCGATGAGCACCTCGTGGACCCGGGACAGGTTGAGGCCCCGGTCGGAGATCTCCTCCAGGCTGGCCTGGTCATAGGCGATGCCGCCGCCGGTGCCGCCCAGGGTGTAGGCGGGGCGGACGATGACGGGATAGCCGATCTCGCCCGCGAAGGCCACCGCGTCCTCCACGGTGTTGACCACCTTGGAGGTGACGCAGGGCTGGCCGATGGACTCCATGCAGTCCTTGAAGCCCTGGCGGTCCTCCGCCTTGTGGATGGAGGCGGGGCTGGTGCCCAGCAGGCGCACCCCGTACTTGGCCAGGGTGCCGTTCTCATACAGGGCCATGGCCAGGTTCAGGCCGGTCTGACCGCCCATGTTGGGCAGCAGGGCGTCGGGCCGCTCCTTCTCGATGACCTGAGTCACCGAGGGGAGGTTCATGGGCTCGATGTACACGTGGTCGGCGATGTCCTTGTCGGTCATGATGGTGGCGGGGTTGGAGTTGACCAGCACCACCTCCAGGCCCTCCTCCTTCAGGGCGCGGCAGGCCTGGGTGCCGGCGTAGTCGAACTCGGCGGCCTGGCCGATGACGATGGGGCCGGAGCCCAGCACCAGGACCTTGTGAATGTCAGTATACTTCGGCATTACCGGTCACCTCCCATGGAGTCCACGAAGCGGTTGAACAGATACTCGGTATCCCGGGGGCCGGCGTTGGCCTCGGGGTGGAACTGTGTGGTGAAGCAGCGGGGCCGCTTGTAGCGCAGGCCCTCGCAGGTGCCGTCGTTCACGTTCACGTGGGACACCTCGGCCACCGCCGGGTCCACCGTGTCGGACAGCACCATATAGCCGTGGTTCTGGCTGGTGATGAACACCCGGCCCTTTTCCAGGTCCCGCACCGGATGGTTGCCGCCCCGGTGGCCGTAGGCCAGCTTGCCGGTCTTGGCCCCGGTGGCCAGAGCCAGCAGCTGGTGGCCCAGGCAGACCCCGAAGATGGGGATGTCGCTGTCATAGAGCTTCTTCAGCTCGGCGATGATGGCGGTGTTCTCCGCCGGGTCGCCCGGGCCGTTGGACAGCATGACCCCGTCATAGCCGCCGGACAGCACCGCCTGGGCGGGGGTGGAGGCGGGCAGGGCGGTGACCTTGCAGCCCCGGCGGCGCAGGCACTCGATCATGTGCTGTTTGACGCCGAAGTCCATCATGGCCACGTGGTGCTTCTCCTCGCCGTAGGCGGGGAAGACCTCGGGCTCGGCGCGGGTGACCTTGGCCACCGTGTCCTTCACCTGATAGGCCTTCAGCTGCTCCAGCACCTCGGCGATATTAAAATGCTCCGCACAGGTGAGCATCCCGTTCATGCTCCCCTGACTGCGGAGTATTTTGGTCAGCGCCCGGGTGTCCACACCCTGGATGCCGGTGATGTTGTGCTCCTTCAAGAAGGTGCCCAGGTCGCCCTCACAGCGGAAATTGCTCCCCCGGGGGGACAGGTGCCGCACCACGAAGGCCTCCGCCCAGGGGCGGCGGGACTCGTTGTCCTCGTGGTTGACGCCGTAGTTGCCGATGAGGGGATAGGACATCACCACGCCCTGCCCGGCGTAGGAGGGGTCGGTCAGGATCTCCTGATAGCCGGTCATGGAGGTGTTGAATACCATCTCGCACACCCGGGTCTCGGTGCCGCCGATGCTGGTGCCGGAGAAGATGCTCCCGTTGGCCAGGATCAATGTCGCTTTCATCTCAAATACTCACTCGCCTTCCGTATCCAGTTCTGTTGCAGTCGCTCGATTGGTTTAATCAAGTTATTTTATCGAAAAAACGCCCCGTTGGCAAGATGGATTTTTCCTTTTTTCCATCGAAATTTTGATGGAAGATTTGGGCAATTCGCGGCATAGTTCCCGGCGGGCCGGGACAGACTGGAGCTGAGGGCCCTGAGCCCGGAGCGCCGAAGGGAGGGAGAGGCCATGTTCACCGGCCTGATGCGCACCCTGATCCTGTACATTCTCATCATCGCCGGGGTGCGGCTCATGGGCAAGCGGCAGGTGGGGGAGCTGGAGCCCTCGGAGCTGGTCCTGTCCCTGATCATCGCCGATCTGGCCTCGGTGCCCATGCAGGACTACGGCATCCCCCTGCTGGCCGGGGTGGTGCCCATCCTGGCCCTGCTGGCCCTGACCATGATGCTCTCGGTGCTCACCATGAAGAGCGTCCGGTTCCGGGCCCTGCTGTGCGGCCGGCCCAGCGTCGTGGTCCGGGAGGGGGTGCCCGACCAGGGGGAGATGGCCCGCAACCGGCTGACGGTGGACGAGTTGCTGGAGGAGCTGCGGGGGCTGGGCTACCCCGACCTGTCGGCGGTGCGGTATGCCATCCTGGAGACCAACGGCCGGCTGTCCGTCCTGCCCTTCGCCGGGGAGCGGCCCCCCACCGCCCGGGAGCTGGGGGTGAGGGCCAGAGAGAGCGGCCTGCCCCGGGTGGTGGTCAGCGACGGGCGGGTGCTGGAGGACAATCTGCGGGCCCTGGGGAAGGACCGGGCCTGGCTGCGGGAGGAGCTGGGCCGCCGGGGCTGCCGGGAACCGGGGGAGGTGTTCCTCCTGCTGGCCGACGAGGCCGGACAGACGTTTTTGACCAAAAAAGAGACCGGAAAGGGGGCGGAGCGGCGGTGAGACGGTTTTGGGCGGCCGCCGCCCTGCTGGCCCTCCTGCTGGCGGGCAGTCTGGCCAACGCCTGGTATGCCCGGGCGCTGACGGAGGACATGGGGGCGCGGCTGGACCGGGCCCAGGCCCTGGCCGGGGCGGGGGAGTGGGAGCGGGCGGCGCAGCTCACCGGCCAGGTCCGGGCCGACTGGGAGGCCCACCGGCTTTACTTTCACGTGGTGGCCCGGCACAGCGACGCCGACGGCATCGCCAAGGGCTTCCGGGCGGTGGAGGAGTACCTGGCCCTGGAGGAGGCCGACCAGTACAACGCCGCCAACGCCGACCTGATGGCCCAGCTGGCGCTGATCGCCGAGATGGAGCAGCCCAGCTGGATCAACGTGCTGTAGCGGCATGCGCCCCGTTCCATCCCGCGGGCATGATGTGCCCCCGTCCCCTGTGGGGCGGGGGCACAAGTCGTTCCTCCAAGTGAAAAAATGAACGGCTGAATTTGGTAAATCTGATGACAACATAAAAGTGAAATAAAATTGAATTGTATTATTTGCCAAAAATCCGTTGACGGCCGGGGCGCAGTTCGGTATAATAAAAAACAGGAAGCTTTTCACCCCGGACGCCGAACAAAAGGAGGATGTGACCATGGGCGAACTGACCAACGAGAAGAAGATAGAAGAGGCCTTTTACAAGCTGATCGAGGAGACCTTCCCCCTGCTGGACAGCGAGGAGGCCCGGGAGAGTTTCCTGGGACAGCTGGACCGGCTGGCCCAGTGGGTCCGGGTCATGCCCCGCACCCTGGACCCGGAGAAGAAGTGGAGCCGGGAGCAGTTCCAGGCGGCCATGGCCGGCCTGGAGGAGCGGAAGGACCCCCACTTCGGGGCCTACATGGACGCCTTCTATGAGGAATACCTGGAGAACCCGGAGGATGTGCTGCAGAACTTCTACAAGGGCATGTTCCAGGGGGAGGAGCTGGAGAACGTGGACTTCTCCTCCGTGTGGGAGGCGGTCCGGGCCGGCTATGAGGACTGGCTGAAGAACGAGGGCGTGGTGGACGAGTTCCTGGCCGGCGAGCCCGGGCGGGAGCCGAAGGAATAAAAAATTGTGCGGCCGCCGGCTTCGCCGGCGGCCGCGCCGCTTTTATTTTTTATTCCACCGTCACGCTCTTGGCCAGGTTCCGGGGCTTGTCGATGTCACAGCCCCGCATGAGAGCCACGTAGTAGGCGAACAGCTGCAGGGGGACCACGCTCAGGGAGGGGAGGAGCAGCTCACAGGTGCCGGGGATGGTGAACACCCCGTCGGCGATCTGCCCGGTCTCCGCCCGCCGGTCCTCGGTGGTCAGGGCCAGCACCGAGGCCCCCCGGGACTTGACCTCCACCACATTGCTCATGGTCTTGGGGAACAGCCGGGGGCAGGCGGCCAGGGCCACCACCAGGGAGCCGTCCTCGATGAGGGAGATGGTGCCGTGCTTCAGCTCGCCGGCGGCGTAGGCCTCCGAGTGGATGTAGGAGATCTCCTTGAGCTTCAGCGACCCCTCCAGCCCCAGGGCGTAGTCGATGTTCCGCCCGATGAAGAACACGCTGTCGTGGTTGAAGTACTGGGAGGCGTAGTACTGGATGTCGTCCTTCCGGGACAGCACCTGCTCCACCTGCTCCGGCAGGGCCTGGAAGGCCTCCAGGGCGGAGCGGTAGTCCGCCGGGGGGATGGTGCCCAGGAGCTTCCCGAAGTACAGGGCCAGCAGGCAGATCACCGCCAGCTGGGTGGAGTAGGCCTTGGTGGTGGCCACGGCGATCTCGGGGCCCGCCCAGGTGTACAGCACCTGATCCGACTCCCGGGCGATGGAGCTGCCCACCACGTTGACGATGGACAGGATCTTACCGCCCCGCCGCCGGGCCTCCCGGAGGGCGGCCATGGTGTCCAGGGTCTCCCCCGACTGGCTGATGACAATGACCAGCGTTTTTTCGCTGACAATGGGGTCCATATACCGGAACTCGGAGGCCAGGGCCACCTCCACCGGCTTGCGGGTGAGCCGCTCCAGGTGGTATTTGCCCACCATGCCCACATGGTAGCTGGAGCCGCAGGCCACGATGTAGATTTTCTCCAGAGCCCGGATCTCCTCCGGCGACAGGCAGAAGTCCTCGAAGACCACCTCCCCGTCCCGGATGCGGGGGGAGACGCACCGGCGCAGGGCCTCGGGCTGCTCCATAATCTCCTTGAACATGAAGTGCTCATAGCCGCCCTTTTCCGCCGCGTCCACGTCCCAGTCCACCTGGACGATCTCCTTGTCCACCGGCTGCATCAGGTGGTCATAGCACCGGATGCCCGTCCGGGTGAGGACGGCGATCTCCCCGTCCTCCATATAGCTCACCTGCCGGGTGCGCCGGAGGATGGCGGTCACGTCGCTGGCCAGGAAGCTGCACCCCTCCCCATAGCCCAGGATCAGGGGGCTGTCCTTGCGCACGGCGATGAGCTGGTCGGGGCAGTCGGCGCACAGGATGCCCAGGGCGTAGGCCCCCTGGATGCGGTGGAGCACCCGGCCCACGGCGGAGAGCAGGTCCCCCTGATAGAAGTACTCGATGAGCTGGGCCACCACCTCGGTGTCGGTCTCCGAGGCGAAGGGCACCCCCTTGGAGATCAAAAAGGATTTCAGCTCGGCGTAGTTCTCGATGATGCCGTTGTGAACCACGGCGATCTTCCCGCTGCGGCTGGTCTGGGGGTGGGAGTTCACGTCGCTGGGGGCCCCGTGGGTGGCCCAGCGGGTGTGGCCCACCCCCACCGTCCCCCGCAGGTCGGCCCCGTCATGGATCTGCTCGGCCAGCACATGGAGCCGGCCCTTGGCTTTGCGCACCGACAATGTCCCGGTCTCCCGGTTGTACACCGCCACCCCGGCGGAGTCATACCCCCGGTACTCCAGCCGCTTCAGCCCGTCCAGCAGGATGGGGGCGGCCTGCTCCTGTCCGATGTAACCAACGATTCCACACATATTCTCTGGTTCCTCCTGATTTCTTGCCTGTTCCCGCGCCTCCCCGGACCCCCGCCCCGAAGGGCGCGGACCGGAGGCGTCCGGGAAGAAAAATTTGGTTCAGGAGGGCAAACTCGCAGCCATTTGACCTCGCGTACCCGGCCGCGGCCTCTTTGTTTTGCGGTCACCCGCATATTTGTAGGCCGCGTGCGCGCCCGGGCGGCGCGGAGGGGCACCCGCCGAATTTACGGGGCGGCGGACCGCCCTTTCGATGCTCCCCTCTCCTCGTCGTCCCGCCGGAGCCGAGCCGGCGGGCGCTGGCGCTTTGTGATGGGACGGTCCCCATGGTCCTCCTTTCTCTCTGCGATGGCGGGCCCTGCCCGCATGGGGATATTATACGGGGGAGCTGTGCCGGTGTAAAGGGATAAAATGTAAAAAATTCCTCCGCTGCCGAAAAAAAGAATTGACACGGGGAGGGGATGGTGCTATAGTAGCCCTAGATTTTTTCGGTCCCAAGGAGGAT
>CALWYA010000081.1 GCA_944385645.1 uncultured Oscillospiraceae bacterium | reverse complement strand
TTCCAGCACCTGCGCAGGTTTCCGGGTGTTGGCGCACCTGGAAACTGCCGTATTTTTGTTTTTCAAGTCGATTATAACAGGAACTGTCTGGCAATGCAAGGAGAAGTTTCGGCCGCGGCCCGATGGGCCGCGGCCGCTGTCATCATGGCAGGTTTGCCCGGAAGAACTCCAGGGCGTTTTTCCACAGGATCTTCTCCGCCAGGGCGGGGGAGAGGCCCCGGTCCAGGAAATAGCCGTACAGCCTGGCGGCCTTTTCTGGCCCGTCCAGGCAGGGGGGCAGGTCGGCCCCGTCGAAGTCGGAGCCCAGGGCCAGGCAGTCCTCCGCCCCCAGTGCCAGAAAACGCTCCGCGTGGCGGTACAGGTCGTCCAGGGTAGGGACCTGCCCGTCGCCCCGCAGGAAGATGTCGTAGTAGTTCAGGCCGATGAGACAGCGCCGCCGGACCAGCTCCCGGATCTGGTCGTCGGTGAGGTTGCGCCGGTGGGGGCACACCGAGCGGGCGTTGGAGTGGCTGGCGGCGAAGGGCTTGCGGACAATCTCCAACAGCTCATTAAAGCCCCGGTCGTTCAGGTGGGACACGTCCACCAGAATACCCTGCGCCTCCATCTCCCGGACGGCCTCCCGGCCGAAGGGGGTCATGCCCTGTCCGGTGTCATTCCCTGAGCCCAGCTCGTTGGCCCCGTTCCAGGTGAGGGTCATCATCCGCACCCCGTCCCGGGCCAGCTCGGCCACCCGCTCCAGCCGCCCGGCCAGAGCGGAGCCGTTTTCCACTGTCAGCACGGCGGCGGTTTTCCCCGCCGCCCAGGCCCCCTCGACGTCGGCGGCGGTGCGGCAGGGGAGGACCCGGTCAGAAAACCGCTCCATCTGGCGGCGGAAGCTGTCCCGGTGGCGCTCGTAGTAGGCAATCGCCTCCTCCCCCCGCAATTCGTCGGGGAGGAAGATGGCGCAGCACTGGCACCAGCGCACCCCGGATGGGAGCTTGGACAGGGCGAAGTGGTGGCCGGGGAGATCCAGCGTATCCCGCTCCCCGGCGGGAGAGGGGGCGTCCAGAAAGGCGGTGAGGGTGTCGCAGTGCAGGTCAAAGACGGCTGGGATGTGCATGTCAAGTACCTCCTGATATGGGCTGCAATATGTTATGCCCCGGCGGGGCGGTTCAGGCCAGGGACAGGGTGACCCGGACGGTGATGGGCTGGGCGGGGTTGGGCTGGTCCCCCCAGAAGAGCTCCGCGGCGGTGCCGTCCGGACTTACGTAGCCGGCGGTGTCCGCCCGGACCTGTACCCGCACGCCGCAGGAGAAAACCTGTTCCAGTTCGATGACTGGGGAGGCCAGAGGGGCGGAACAGAGCGCGTCCAGCTCCTGCTCCATCTGTTTGATTTCCTCCTTGGAGGAGAGGAGCGGCCAGGGCCGGGCGGCGCAGGACAGGGCCAGAATCAAGTCGCTGTCGATGGCATCGGCCAGCTGATAGGGGGGATAATTGCGCTTCTCCTCCTCCAGCCTGACCGGGTCCAGAACGGCGGTGTAGGAGCACTGAGTCCCCAGGCTGCCGGGCGAAAACTCGATGGTGTCGACCGCCCAGGCGGGATAACTGTGCCAGGGCAGTTCTATGACCCACTGGCCGTCCCGAAGGAACAGGATGTCCTCGGACGCGCCGGGGGTCCGTCGGATATGGAATGCGTTGTAGTTTTCCGCCAGCTGTTCAGGGGAGGCGATCCCGTCCGGATGGGGCGGCTGATAGCTGACGTTGATCATGGTGTGCTGCGCGGCGAAGCACAGGGCGAAGCCGGCCAGTAGCAGGGGAGCCCGCCAGGCCAGCCCGCGGGGCTTCTGGGTGTAGCTCAGTCCCTCGTCCCAGGGGAGCACCTGCCCGTCCCGGCAGGCCCGGTAGGAGCGCCAGTTGCACCACAGACTGATCAAGGGAAGATAGAGGGCCTCTCCCCGAAAGAGAACGGAGAAGGTGCGGGTTCTGGCCTGTTCCCAGGTGAGAAAGCTCCCGTCTGGATTGCGCACCTCCAGCCCCATGATCCACTTGCCGGGGGTGGCCCCCAGCAGGTGGAGGAAGGCGGGCTCCACCACGGAGGCGATCAGGATACGGGCGATGGAAGGGCCGAGAAAGAACAGGAAGAAGATGAGCGGGCTCACGAAAGCGGCGTAATAGACTATGGGGTTCACCGGGTCGGCCACCTGGTAGTCGTGGAGGACATACAGCTGGACGGCCAGCCAGGGCAGGCCGTAGAGAAGGCTGTCCAGCCGCCGGGCGAAGAACCGCCGCCAGGGGGAAGGCAGATTCAGGGTGTCCCGGGGCTTGGCCAGGTGGGGCCCGCTGGGGGCGGGCCGGCGCTCCAGCTCCTCCAGCCAGGGCCCGGGGTCCAGGGCGGCGTAGTCGGTTCCCGCCCGCAGGAGGGAGCGGCACACCTCGTCCGCCCGGTCCAGGGCGGCCCGGTCCTCTCCCAGGGCGGACAGCTGGTCCTCCAGGGCCTGGGCCAGGGTGAGCTCTCCCGCCTCCAGCCGGCGGATGGAGTCCAGGTCTAAGTGGAGCTGCCGCAGCAGCTTGATCTTGGCCAGGGTGCGGGCGTCCTCCGGGGAGTAGTCCCGATAGTTGTTTTTCAGCCGCCTGGGGGACAGGAAGCCCTCCTGCTCGTAGAAGCGGATGCTGGCCCGGGGCAGACCCACCAGGGCCTCCAGCTCTTTGATCGTCATAAAGCTCGCCTCCTTCTGACGTCAGCATACAGGATCAAGGGCCTTTACAGTCAAGCTTTTTTGTCCAATCATTTTTGGGGACTGTGTTGGGCCGCTCAGGCCAGGGACAGGGTGACCCGGACGGTGATGGGGGAGGGGGAGCCGGACGGGCCGAGCCACAGCAGCTGGACGTCGTTCGTCTGCTGTCCGATCTCGATGTATCCGGGGGCGTCCAGCTGGGCCCGCACCCGGATGCCGCAGGAGAGCTCCGCCTCCGCGGCGCCCTGTGTCATCAGCGGCTCCGCCAGATCCTCCAGCTCATGGGCCAGCCGGGCGGTCGCCCGCTCCGCGGTGAGGCGGGGCCAGGGCCGGGCGGCGCAGGACAGAGCCAGGATCAGCTCCTCGTCCAGGGCCGGAACCAGCCGATCTGAGGAGATCGAACGGATCACGGTCTGTCCCCCCTGCTCCGCCTGGATGTCCGGGATCAGCTGGGCGGTGTAGGAGGCCTGGGGGTCCTCCCCCAAGTTCCAGAGGGTCAGGTCCCCGTAGGTCCATGCGGCGGTGTCCCGGTCCAGAACCCACCGCCCGTCTTCTTGTATCAATGCGTCCCTATGGGCGCCGGCGCCCCGGCGGACACACAGGGCGTTGTAGTTCTCCGCCAGCTGGGCGGGGGAGGAGAGGCCGTCCGGGTAGGGGAGGGCGTAGCTCACGCTGATCATCACGCTCTGGGCGCACAGGCACAGAACAAAGACGGCCGCCAGCAGGGGAGCCCGCCAGGCCAGCCCGCGGGGCTTCTGAGTGTAGCTCAGCCCCTCGTCCCAGGGGAGCACCTGCCCGTCCATACAGGTCCGGTAGGAGCGCCAGTTGCGCCACAGATCAATCAGGGGAATATAGAGCCCCTCTCCCCGGAAGATCACCCCCATGGTGCGGGCGCCGGCCTGTTCCCAGGTGAGAAAGCTCCCGTCCCGATTGCGCACCTCCAGCCCCATGATCCACTTGCCCGGGGTGGCCCCCAGCAGGTGGAGGAAGGCGGGCTCCAGCACGGCGGCGGTGAGGATGGCCGGGACGGCGGTGAGCAGGATGCTCTCCAGCAAGAGATACGGGAGGACCAGGGAGACGGGGTAGAGACTGAGGTCCAGCGGATCATAGTGTTCATAGCTGTGCAGGACGAACAGTCGGATGGCCAGCCAGGGCAGGCCGTAGAGAAGGCTGTCCAGCCGCCGGGCGAAGAACCGCCGCCAGGGGGAAGGCAGATTCAGGGTGTCCCGGGGCTTGGCCAGGTGGGGCCCGCTGGGGGCGGGCCGGCGCTCCAGCTCCTCCAGCCAGGGCCCGGGGTCCAGGGCGGCGTAGTCGGTTCCCGCCCGCAGGAGGGAGCGGCACACCTCGTCCGCCCGGTCCAGGGCGGCCCGGTCCTCCCCCAGGGCGGACAGCTGGTCCTCCAGGGCCTGGGCCAGGGTGAGCTCCCCCGCCTCCAGCCGGCGGATGGAGTCCAGGTCCAGGTGGAGCTGCCGCAGCAGCTTGATCTTGCTCAGGGTGCGGGCGTCCTGGGGGGAGTAGTCCCGATAGTTGTTTTTCAGCCGCCTGGGAGAGAGAAAGCCCTCCTGCTCATAGAAGCGGATGCTGGCCCGGGGCAGACTCACCAGGGCCTCCAGCTCCTTGATGGTCATGGGATCATCTCCTTTCATGCCCAGCGTACACTATCGAGTCCCTTCACAGTCAAGAGGATTTTGAAAGATTTTCCTTTTTTCGCGGCTCCGGGGGATGCGTTTCGGCCGCGGGGGAGGCTTCTCGCTCTGAGTGTACCTGATTTTTCCGCAAAAGTCCAGAACTCCGGTCCGCCTTGCTTTTTTCTTCCGCTATGGTATAATAGTCGCGCCCAGGTGCCCGGCCACGCCGGGAGAATAGGGAAGCAATCCACGGTCACGCCGCTGTGAGGGTGGAGTCGGCTCCCAATCCGCCACTGGGAAACCGGGAAGGCGGGGGCCGGCGGGGAGGCCCGAGTCAGAAGACCTGCCTGGGACGTCGCTGCTCGCGTTACGAGTGATAACAAATGCAGGAGGAATGTCAACATGAGAGGAAAAAAAGCATGGTTGCCGGCGGCAACCCTGGTCGTCGTCGCCCTTTTGCTGCTGGGGATCTGGTATGTAAACCGCCCCCAGGGGCAGGCGGGGGACAAGACCATCACGGTGGAGGTGGTCCACGCCGACGAGTCCAGCCGGGAGTTCACCTACCAGACCAGCGAGGAGTTCCTGGGCCCCGTTCTGATCGAGGAGGGGCTGGCCCAGGGAGAGGAGAGCACCTACGGGCTGTTCATCACCACCGTGGACGGGGAGACCGCCGAGGGCAACCAGTGGTGGTGCATCACCCAGGACGGTCAGATGGTGGAGACCGGGGCGGACACCACCCCCATCGCCGACGGCGACCACTTTGAGCTGACCATGTCCGTCTATTGAGGCGGGAGCGGGGGAGCGGAGCCCTGACCGGAGCCAGAAAGGTGGTGCTGTGCGGCCTGATGGCCGCCTCCCTCACCGTGCTGAAGATGGCCATGTCCCCGCTGCCCAACATCGAGCCGGTCTCTCTGCTGGTCATGGTGTACGCCATGGTGTTCGGCCGGCAGGTGATCTGGATCGTCCTCCCCTTTGTGGCGTTGGAGGGCCTGCTGTACGGCTTCGGCCCCCTGTGGTGGCCGGGCTATCTGTACGTGTGGCCCCTGTGGGGCTGGCTGTGTGCCAAGCTGCCCCCTGACCGCCCCCTGGCGGCGGCGGTGGCCAGCGGGGCCTTCGGCCTGTCCTTCGGGGCCCTGTTCGCCCCCCTGTACCTGTTTGCCGGCGGGCCCTGGGCGGCGGTGGCCTGGTGGATCTCGGGCATCCCCTTCGATCTGCTCCACTGCGCCGGGAACTTCGCCCTGGCCCTCGCCCTTCAGCGGCCCCTGTACCGGGTGCTCACCCGGCTGCGGGCCGGACTGGGATGACGAGCCGCCCGGGCGCGCGATGTCCGCGCGCCCGGGCGGCTTTTGCCTGTGCAGGAAAATTCATAATTTCCTTCAAAATTTACAGTAATTTAATACGGCAGAGGCTTGACAACCTCAGCCAACAGGTTTACAATAATACGCGAGAGCTGGAGAAGGGTCTGAAGGCCAGTCCCAGAGACTGGAAGGGGTTCTCCGGTCCGATGAAATTTTGGCTGAGCCAGAAAGGAATGTTTCCCATGTCTGAGTCTGTCAAGAAGTGCACTGTCTGCGGCAAGGAGCTGGAGCTGAGCAAGAGCTCCTACGCCATGGGCAGCCACCTGTTTGCCGATCGCTTCCACGTGGACATCTATACCTGCCCCCAGTGCGGCCACGTGGAGCTGTTTGCCGCCAAGGCCGAGCTGGTCAACTGCCCCAAGTGCGGCACCCCGCACCCCGCCAACGAGAAGTGCCCCATCTGCGCCCTGGATACCGTTCTGGACGGAAAGTACGGACGGTGATCCGCTTCGGGGAGTGTCCCCGAACCGAGACGTCAGGACAGACCGGGCCGCCCGTTGGGCGGTCCGGTCTCTTCTATTATTTTTGATCCCACAGGAAAGGAGGGGAACAGCATGACGATGCCCAAGTATGACGCCAACAACATCTGGACCCGGGTCCGCAGCGACGTGGACGTGGACGACCTGATTTTCCGCAGCGACGGGATGCCCACCGTGGAGGACGATCGCACATGCAGCGACCGATGACGGCCGCAGCGGCCCAGCGGGATGCTGACGAGAGCCAATAGGCGCCGAAGCAGAGCTTGCCCTGTTTCGGCGCTTGTTTTTTTGCCGGGCGGGAGGGGGGAGCGCGCCGCGCCGGAAGGGGCGGGAAAGAAAGTGCACGATTGCCCAATAATATGCCCCGATTCTTCCATGGAGGGGGCTTGCTTTCTGGAGGAAATTATACTAAAATATGTATCAAATGACGATAACGCCCACTGGGCCTATCCCCGCAAAAATTTTCGCCGGGAGCATTATGGAGGTCGATCAACATGAGAAAGGTAAAGTTCACGGAAACGGTGCTGCGCGACGCCAACCAGTCCCTCATCGCCACCCGCCTGCCCTACAGCAAGTTCGAGCCCATCCTGGAGACCATGGACAAGGCCGGCTACTACTCCGCCGAGGTGTGGGGCGGGGCCACCTTTGACGTGTGCCTGCGCTATCTGCGGGAGGACCCCTGGGACCGCCTGCGCAAGATCCGCAAGAAGATGCC
>CALWYA010000080.1 GCA_944385645.1 uncultured Oscillospiraceae bacterium | reverse complement strand
TGGGCCACCAGTGGAGCACGTCGCCGTGGCCGCTGGCGATGCCCAGGTCGTTGCCCTCCGCGTGGCAGATGACCACCCCCGGCTTCAGGGGGTCCAGCTGATACTGGGCGCACAGATAGGCGGTGAGGGCGGCGGCGTTGCGGTAGATGGTCCGGAAATAGGCCTCGTTGGCGGCCACGTCATAGCCCACCATCTGTCCGCCCTGATAGGTGTGCCCGGCGGGTTCGCAGCACTCGAAGGACAGGTGGGTGTCGTTGGCGCTGCGGCCGGAGGAGCCCGTCCCCGCGTGCCAGCCCCGCACCGTCCAGGGCAGGGTCTGGATGGCCCCGTCCCGGGAGACGAAGGCGTGGACGCACTTGCTCACCCCCGGCCGGTTCCAGCTGCGGATGAACACCTGGGGGTTGGGCTGGGCCACCCCGGTGGAGTGGACCATCACCCCCTTGGGGACCAGGGGGCGGCCGGCCAGATAGCAGTCGTTGTGGGTGAGAAATTGCTGGGTCAGCGCAAGTTCCATAGCGGCCTCCTTTGCCCGCCGTCTCCGGCGGGCATCTCATTCTATGCCCCGGAGATCAGCGGTGTGAAAGGTTGACACCGGGGCGAATTTCCTCTAAAATAATACTTTACAGACGCGCGGGGAGAAAATCCCCGCGGAGAGGGAGGAACAACATGGAGACACAGAGAAAAACGGGGGGCAATCCGGCCGCCCTGCTGCCCATTCTGGTATTTCTGGTCCTGTACCTGGGGATGGGGCTGGCCTTTGAGTACGGCCTCCACATCTATCAGGGATTTTACAACATCCCCATCGTGGTGGTCTTTCTGGTGGCCCTGACGGTGGCCTGCTTCCAGAACCGGGCCCTGAACTTTGACGGCAAGCTGGCCGTCATGGCCCAGGGCGTAGGCGACAAGAACATCATGACCATGATCCTGATCTTCCTGGTGGCCGGCGTCTTCGTGGGAGTCACCGGCCGGAACAGCGCCGAGGCGGTGGCCTATTTCCTGCTGTCGGTGGCCCCGGCCTGGGCGTCGGTGGCGGTGCTGTTTGTGGCCGCCTGCTTCGTGTCCACCGCCATGGGCACCTCGGTGGGCACCATCACCCTCATCACCCCCATTGCCGTGGCGGTGGCCCAGGTGTCCGGCTTCGCTCTGCCCCTGTGCATCGGCGCGGTGATGGGCGGGGCCATGTTCGGGGACAACCTGTCCTTCATCTCGGACACCACTATCGCCGCGTGCAGCACCCAGGGGTGCGAGATGCGGGACAAGTTCCGGGCCAACTTCAAGATCGCCCTGCCCGCCGCCCTGGTCACTCTGGTGGTCACCCTGGCGGTGTCGGCCAGCGCTGAGGTGGGGCACATCGAGATCCCCGAGTATAACCTGATGCTTCTGATCCCCTACGTGCTGGTTCTCATCGGCGGACTGGCCGGGCAGAACGTGTTCCTGGTGCTGCTGGTGGGCATCGTGGCGGGCATCATCATCACCCTGGGCACCGGCACCATGGACTTCATGACCATGCTGGCGGGCATGGGCAGCGGGGCCTCCGGCATGTTCGAGACCATCATGGTCACCATCCTGGTGTCCGCCATGTGCGCCCTGATCCGGGCCCACGGGGGCTTCGAGGCCCTGCTGGCCTTCATCCGCCGGGTATTCCGGGGGAGAGTGGGCGGCCGCCTGGGGGTGGGCCTGCTGGTGGGGGCCATGGACATCGCCACCGCCAACAACACGGTGGCCATCGTCATGGCTGGCCCCATCGCCAAGGAGATCAGCCAGGAGTACGGCATCACCCCCAAGGAGTCGGCCTCCCTGCTGGACACCTTCTCCTGCATCTTCCAGGGCATCATCCCCTACGGCGCCCAGATGCTCATCGCGGTGTCCACCGCCCTGGACCTGGGGGGCGAGGTGTCCGCCTTCCAGGTGATCCCCTACCTGTTCTACCCCTATCTGCTGGCGGTGTCGTCGGTGGTGTTCATC
Source organism: uncultured Oscillospiraceae bacterium (assembly GCA_944385645.1). Taxonomy (GTDB): domain Bacteria; phylum Bacillota; class Clostridia; order Oscillospirales; family Oscillospiraceae; genus Lawsonibacter. The sequence continues at coordinate 5,037 of CALWYA010000080.1, read as the reverse complement.
CTGGTGTGGGCGGGCAAGGCCAAACAGAAAACCTGAGCGGAACAGACTGACAACAGACCGGAGGGGCCGCCGCGTCCGCGGCGGCCCGCCCTGTCCCCGTGACCCGGGAGGAGGATCCCCATGAAACGATACATCCGACAGACCTTCCTGCCCCTGCTCTTGCTGCTGGTCCTGCTGGCCGGCTGCGCCCAAAAGGCCCCGCCCATCTCCCTGGAGGAGGTGCCGGAGTATACCGGAGACCCCTGGGTGGAGCTGGACGGCAGCGTGCCCTCCTTTACCGAGGAGGAGCTGGAGACCATCCCTCCGGAGGCGTATAGCTCCCTGGACTGGCTGGGCCGGTGCGGTACGGCGGTGGCCCGGGTGGGGTGGGACACCATGCCCACCGAGGAGCGGGGGGAGATCGGCCAGGTGAAGCCCAGCGGCTGGCACACGGTGCGCTATGACGGCCTGGTGGACGGCAACTATCTGTACAACCGCTGCCACCTCATCGGCTATCAGCTCACCGGGGAGAACGCCAACGAGAAGAACCTGATCACCGGCACCCGGTATCTGAACATCGAGGGGATGCTCCCCTTTGAAAACTTGGTGGCCGACTATGTGGACGAGACGGGCAACCACGTCCTCTACCGGGTGACCCCGGTGTTCCAGGACTCCGAGCTGGTGGCCCGGGGAGTGGTGATGGAGGGCCTGTCGGTGGAGGACGGCGGGGAAGGAGTCTCCTTCCGCGTCTACGCCTACAACGTCCAGCCCGGAGTGACCATCGACTACGCCACCGGGGAGAGCTGGCTGTCCGGCGAGGAGCCGGAGGAGGAGCAGACGCTGACGGTCACCTACGTCCTCAACACCAACTCCATGCGCTTCCACCGGCCCGACTGCCCCTCGGTGGAGGAGATGAAGCCCCAGAACCGGGAGGAGACCGGCGAGAGCCGGCAGGAGCTCCTGGACCGGGGCTACACCCCCTGCGGCCAGTGCGGCCCGTGAGGAAACTTTGGGATTTTCCACAAAAACGGACGAAAAAGCCGGCAGAATTTTTCTTCTGAAAAAGAAGGAATTTGCCGGCGAATTTCGTATATAAAAATGAGAAACGCGGCAGTTTAGCCGCAGAGAGGAGGCGGAGCCCATGACCCTGCGGGAACAGACCCAGCGGTGGGAGGAGGAGAAGCTGTCTCCCCTGGCCTGCCGCTCCGCGCAGACCCGGGGGCGGGTCCGGCCGGAGGAGGAGTGCCAGGTGCGCACCCCCTTTCAGCGGGACACTGACCGGATCGTGTACTCCAAGGCCTTTCGCCGTCTGAAGCACAAGACCCAGGTGTTTCTCCAGCCCGAGGGGGACCACTACCGCACCCGGATGACCCACACCCTGGAGGTCAGCCGCATCGCCCGGACCATCGCCCGGGCCCTGGCCCTCAACGAGGACCTCACCGAGGCCATCGCCCTGGGCCACGACCTGGGGCACACCCCCTTCGGCCACGCCGGGGAGCGGCTGCTGGACCGGGTGATGCCCGGCGGCTTCGCCCACTACCAGCAGTCGGTGCGGGTGGTGGAGCGGCTGGAGAAGAACGGGGAGGGGCTTAACCTCACCTGGGAGGTGCGCAACGGCATCGTCTGCCACACCAAGGGGCCCCAGGCCGCCACCCTGGAGGGGCAGGTGGTCCGGCTGGCCGACCAGATCGCCTATATCAACCACGACATCGAGGACGCCCTGCGGGGGGGCGTCATCTACCCCATGGACATCCCCCTGGAGGTGTCCCGGGTGCTGGGCTTCACCCACGGCGCCCGGATCGACGCCCTGGTGAAGGACGCGGTGGAGGCCAGCCGGGGACAGGACGCCATCCGCCAGTCCCCGGAGGTGGGGGAGGCCATGGCCGCCCTGAAGGACTTCATGTTCGCCAATGTATACACAAACCCCCTGGCCAAGGGGGAGGAGGGGAAGGCCCAGGAGCTGCTCCTGCGGCTGTTCGAGCACTATCAGAAGAACCCCGATGAGCTGCCCGCCGACTTCCAGGCCATCCGCCAGGAGGAGGGGGTGGACCGGGCGGTGTGCGACTACATCGCCGGCATGACCGACCCCTTCGCCGTGGAGAAATACAAGGAACTGTTCATTCCCATGGGCTGGACCTTGAAATAGGAGCCGGCGATGGGGCCCCGCCGCAGGTGGGGCGGCGCGATCAGCGCCGTAAATCCGAAGCGAAGCGAAGGATTTCCGCAGGGGCGGATTCATTCCGCCCCGAGGATTTTAATCTGAACTGGGCTCCCGCGGGCCCCGGCCCGTGGGAATCGGCATGACCGACCCCTTCGCCGTGGAGAAGTACAAGGAGCTGTTCATCCCCATGGGCTGGACCCTGAAATAGCAGAAAGCCTCGGATCGGGGCCAATCCATGGGAGAGAGTCCCCTTTTGGGAGAGGAGGGATCGGAGTTGCCCATTCCAGAGCGATTTTTGGACGAGCTGCTGGCCCGGACCGACATCGTGGACCTGGTGAGCGAGTCGGTCCGCCTGACCAAGAAGGGGAACAGCTACTGGGGCTGCTGTCCCTTCCACAGCGAAAAGACCCCCTCCTTCCACGTGGTGCCCGACCGGCAGATGTACAAGTGCTTCGGCTGCGGCAAGGGGGGCGGGGCCATCAACTATGTGATGGAGCTGGAGAACCTGCCCTTCCGGGAGGCGGTGGCCTACCTGGCTCAGCGGGCGGGGATGGAGATGCCCCAGCTGGGGGGCGACTCCCCCGGCGGCCAGGAGCGGCGCAAGCGCATCCTGGAGATCAACCGGCAGGCCGCTCTGGCCTTCCACCGCTGGCTCAAGGCCCCGGAGGGGGCCCGGGGGCTAGAGTATCTGAGAAAACGGGGCCTGTCCGGCCGGACCATCACCGCCTTCGGCCTGGGCTTCGCCCCCGAGGGCTGGGACAACCTGATCCGGGCCCTGGGGGAACAGGGCTATGACAAGCGGGACCTGCTGGACGCCGGCCTGGCGGTGAACAACAAGGACGGCCGCATCTATGACCGGTTCCGCAACCGGGTGATGTTCCCCATCATCGACGTGCGGGGGAACGTCATCGGCTTCGGGGGCCGGGTGATGGACGACTCCACCCCCAAGTACCTCAACTCCCCGGACACCCCGGTGTACAACAAGAGCCGCAACCTCTTCGCCCTGAACATCGCCCGGAAGTCCAAGGCCGGGCGGGTCATCCTCACCGAGGGGTATATGGACACCATCTCCCTGCACCAGGCGGGGTTTGACAGCGCGGTGGCCTCCCTGGGCACCTCCCTCACCGAGGAGCACGGACAGCTCCTGTCCCGGTACTTCAAGGAGGCCATCATCTCCTACGACGGGGACGGGGCCGGGGTGGCCGCCGCCCAGCGGGCCATCCCCCTGCTGGAGAAGGCGGGGCTGAAGGTCCGGGTGCTCCGGGTCACCGGGGCCAAGGACCCGGACGAGTTCATCAAGGCCTACGGCCGGGACGCCTTCGCCAGGCTGCTGGACCAGAGCGAGAACCAGGTGGACTACCGCCTGGACCAGCTGCGGCAGAAGTTCGATCTGGAGGACGACGCCCAGCGGGTGGCCTTCCTCCAGGACGCGGCCCAGCTGCTGCCCGCCCTGCCCAGCGCGGTGGAGCGGGAGAGCTACGGGGGCCACGCCGCCCGGACGGCGGGGGTGAGCCCCGAGACCATGAAGCTGGAGGTGGACCGGGCGCTGCGCCACCGGCTGCGCCGGGAAAAGAAGCAGCAGGAGCGCCGGGATCTGGCCCCGGTGAGTCAGCTTCAGCCCAAGGCCCGGGGCCTGCGGTACGACAATATCCGCTCCGCCCGGGCGGAGGAGGGGCTGGTCCGGCTGCTGATTCTGGACCCGGGGCTGGCAGGCCAGATGGAGGACATCCGGGAGGAGGAGTTCTCCTCCCCGCTGCTGGGCCGGGCCTTCGGGCTGCTGCGCCGGCGGGCCCGGGAGGGCCTGTCCACCCAGCTGGCCAGTCTGGCCGGAGAGCTGTCCGGGGAGGAGATGGACCACCTGGCCCAGGTGGCCGATCAGCCCGAGTCGGCGGCCAACAGCGGCCAGGCCATCCGGGACTACATATCCGTCATCCGGGGCGAGGCCCTTTTGCGGGGCGGCGGGGAGGACAAGGAGGCCCTCCTGCTGGCGGCCCAGAAGAAATATCAACAGAAAAAAGCATATTTGGAGGAGAAGCCATGAGCACCAAGAAGATCGGAACCGAGGCCGTCCCCGCCGGGGAGCAGAAGGAGAAGCAGGAGGACATCCGCGCCCGCATCGAGAGCAGCAAGGCGGAGATTATGAAGATTGTGGAGGGAGTCCCCGGGGCGGAGAAGCTGTCCGAGCTCATTGAAAAGGGCAAGAAGAAGGGGAGCCTGTCCGCCTCCGAGCTGCTGGACGTGCTGGAGGATATGGACCTGGGCAGCGAGCAGATGGACAAGATCTACGACACCCTGGAGAACCTGGGTATCGACACGGTGGGGGAGGACTATATCCCCGAGATCCCCGACGACGCCGAGCCCCCCGTGGAGGACATGGAGGAGCTGGGCGAGGAGGAGATGGTGGACACCAACGCCCTCATGGACAACTTCGGCACCGACGACCCGGTGCGCATGTACCTGAAGGAGATCGGCAAGGTGAACCTGCTCACCTCTGACGAGGAGGTTCAGCTGGCCCAGGACATGACCGCCGGCTCCGCCGCCCAGGAGCAGCTGGACGAGCTGAAAAAGGGCGGGGAGGAGATCCCCGCGGAGCTCCAGGCCGAGCTGGACCAGGCCATCAAGCGGGGGGAGAAGGCCCGCCAGCGGCTGGCCGAGGCCAACCTGCGCCTGGTGGTGTCCATCGCCAAGCGGTATGTGGGCCGGGGGATGCAGTTCCTGGATCTGATCCAGGAGGGCAACCTGGGCCTGATCAAGGCGGTGGAGAAGTTCGACTACACCAAGGGCTACAAGTTCTCCACCTACGCCACCTGGTGGATTCGGCAGGCCATCACCCGGGCCATCGCCGACCAGGCCCGCACCATCCGCATCCCGGTGCACATGGTGGAGACCATCAACAA
>CALWYA010000079.1 GCA_944385645.1 uncultured Oscillospiraceae bacterium | reverse complement strand
AACGGCTCCACCTCCCAGGGCTCCATCTGCGGCTCCACCCTGGCCCTCATGGACGCCGGCGTGCCCATCAAGGCCCCGGTGGCCGGCATCTCCTGCGGCCTGATCCAGGACGACGACGGCGGCTTCACCACCTTCATCGACATCCAGGGCGTGGAGGACTTCCACGGCGAGATGGACTTCAAGGTGGCCGGCACCAAGGCCGGCATCACCGCCATCCAGATGGACCTGAAGAACGACGGCCTCACCCACGAGATCATCAAGGAGGCCCTGGACATCACCCGGGACGCCCGGTACGCCATCCTGGACGAGGTGATGCTGCCCTGCATCGCCGCCCCCCGTCCCGAGGTGAGCAAGTACGCCCCCAAGATGATCACCATGAAGATCGACCCCGACAAGATCCGTGAGGTCATCGGCAAGGGCGGCTCCGTCATCCAGAAGATCACCGCCGAGTCCGGCGCCACCGTGGACATCGAGGACGACGGCACCATCCACATCGCCTCCCCCAACGCCGAGGCCTGCGACGCCGCCAAGAAGATGATCGAGACCATCGTGTTCGTCCCCGAGGTGGGGCAGCTGTACTACGGCAAGGTGGTCCGCATCCTCCAGTTCGGCGCCTTTGTGGAGCTGGCCCCCGGCAAGGACGGCATGGTCCACATCTCCAAGCTGGCCGATCACCGGGTGGAGAAGGTGGAGGACGTGGTCAACATCGGCGACATGATCTGGGTCAAGGTCACCGACATCGACGACAAGGGCCGGGTCAACCTGTCCTACAAGGACGCCCTGAAGGAGATCCGCGCCAAGAAGGCCGCCGGCGAGCCCATCAAGTAATTTGGAACCACTTGGAATCTTTTCCTTGCTGTTCCCGCCCCCTGCGGGGGCGGGAACGCACAAAAGATTGGAATTGTTCAGACAGCCCGGAGCGGCCATGCCGCTCCGGGCTGTTTTTCTCTAAGACCTAAATCCAATCGTGATGAGCGCGTCTGATTGGGGGATGCTGCCGGTCTGCTCCAGGAGCACCGCGCCGTCTTGGCCGTACAGCCGCAGGGTGTAGGGCAGGCCATAGGAAAATGAGACATCGCCCTCGAGATGCGGGAAGGAGAACAGGCACACCCCGGCGTCGTTCACGCCGCTGTCCGTCTGGTAGGTTTTCCCGTCCTCCTCCACGGTCAGCTCTCCCTGGACCGTGCCGGCGGGCAGGTCCAGGGCCACCAGACCCATGCTGAACCGATAGGTGCGGAGAAAGCCCTCCTCGGCCTCCCGCCGCCAGTCGGCGTAGAGGTTGGCAATGGAGGTGGTGATCACCTTGACCTTTCCCTCCTGGGCGGACAGGTCCCAGGTTTCGACATATACATGTGGGGCGGAAAAGAGAGGGGGGCGGTCCTTCAGGGCGACCGTAATGGCGTACCCGTCCCCCACGCCGATGAACTGGTGGTCGCGCCGCAGGATGGGCCTGGACTGTCCCTCCCGGTAGATGCGCCCGCCGGGGGAGTCCAGGTGCAGGACGACCTCTGAGGGGGGCAGGAGCAGCCGCCGCTCCGCCCGGCGGAACTCCCACTCCGGCCAGAATAGGGGGCACAGGAACTGTCCCCAGATCAGAGTCAGCAGGAGCAGGGTCGCCAGCAGGTTCCGGAGGATTTTACCCCGCCGCCCCAGTCGGGGCAGATGGAACTGGAATTTCTTCATGCCGCTCCCTCCTCGAAATCTACTGTGAACGAGAACAGGGAACCCACCGGGCCGTAATCCAGCCGCAGCCGCTCCGCCTCCGGGTCGATCCCCCAGAGCTTCAGCACGTAGCAGTGGTGGAAGGGACCGTAGCCCCTGCCGCTCAGGCTGCTGAGCAGCCCGCCGAGCTCGGTTTTCGGCCCCTCCAGCCCCAGACCGTAGGTGTTGCCCCGGTCGTCGGTGATCGTCAGCCAGTCCCCCTCCAGCTCCCCCAGCTCCCAAAATTTCCAGCTGTCCACCCGGAGGTGGAGGTACAGGACGCGGGCGCCCCCGTCCTCCTCCCACAGGGCCCCCCGGAGGAGAGAGACGTTCTGCCCGCCGATCCGGGTAGTCAAATCGGGGGAGAGGGTCAGCAGCTGGTCCGGGTCGTCCCCGGGCAGGTAGATCTCCCGATACCAGTCGATCAGGCCGGCGTCATAGGGCAGGCCGTCGAAGTCCCACCACTCGAAGTCGGAGTCATCTCCCCCCGGCCAGCCGTCGTCCCCCAGGGAGATGTTGAAGCCCAGATACCAGACCAGGCAGAGGGCCAGCAGCACCTGGGAGACCCGCCAGAGATACCCCAGCCAGGGCCTGTGGACCCGGGCCAGCTGCTTGCCAATCTCCGCGGCGTCCCCCATCCCCGCCAGGGCCCGCTCTTGGGCCTCTTGGTCGGTCAGGTCGGGGAAGATGCGCCGCAGGTCGGCAATCTTGTCCTCCAGGTGGCCATAGAGCTCGGCCCGCACCGCCCGCCGGTCCGGACCGAAGCGGATGCCCCGCACCGCCGTGTCCAGCCACTGGTCCAGGGAGAACTCCGGCCCGGTCTCCCGGTCCGATTTCTCTTTCATGTCAGCACCCCCTCGCTGCGGCCCGCCGGCTCTCCCGCCGGACCGGTAAAGTCCAGCCGGTAGCTGGTCTCCAGGACCTGACAGGTCCGCTTCCACCGGCCCGCCTCGTCCTCCTCATAGCCGGATCCCCCCATAAGGACGGTCAGGGCCATCTCCTCCTCCGGGGTGTCCGCCTGGAGGAGGAAGGCATAGACCCCGTTTTCATCCCGGGAGGCCTCCCCCTGGAGGCAGAGGATCTGTTCGCTCCGGGTCCCGTCCGACTGCTTCCACTGGCAGAGGGCCTCCACCGTCAGCCGGGCGGAGGTCGCTCCCGCCGGGCCCTGGGGGCAGAACAGCCGCCAGCTCTCCTGCTGCCCCAGAAGGCTCCAGTCGGACAGAGACAGCAGGCCGGGCTCGCCCTCCAGGGAAATGGCCTGATAGACCGAGGCGGTCTTGCTCCAGAAGCTGCGGTCCAGGTCCCTCCGGCGGACCACAGCGGTGTAGGCGTACTCTTTCCCCAGAACAAAGGCCCACTGGTGCTCCAGAACGCCCTCCGTCTGGATATGGACGGTCCGGCCCGGCTCCAGCAGCAGCTCCTGCTCCAGCTGCCGCAGGGCGCCGTTGACCGTCCAAGGGCCCCGCTCCGTCCCCACCCACAGGGACAGGACTACAGCGGCGGCCAGAGCCAGGTTGCGGATGATTTTTCCCCGGCGGCTCAGCCGGGGCAGGTGAATTGATCTCATGGGGTTCCCTCCTTCCAGGAGACAGGCAGGGACAGCCCGGCCCCCAGCCAGTCGTAAATTAGGACGAGCCCCTCCGCCGCCGGATCGGGCAGAGGGATGACCAGGTCGATCTGGGACCGGAAGGGGCCGTCGGTGCCCGCCCGCTCCCAGTCCATCGCCGGAGCGGAGCCCTCGTTTTGGGCGGGGATGACGTTCCCCCGGTCATCCACGGCGTACAGGCGGTCCAGCATGTCCCAGCTCAGCTCCGCCCAGGGGCGGGCCGCCTGGACCTCCAGGCGCAGATATGCCGCCCGGGTTTCCTGGTCCGGGTCACTCCACAGCTCCCCGGAGCGCACCCGGAGGGTGTATTGCCCCACGGTCTGCTCCGTCAGACACACCAGAGGCCGGTGGGCGGAGAACTCCGCCCGCTGCTCCGCCGCCCACTGGGACTGTGCCGCCTGATCCGGCCACAGGCGATAGCCGGAGTAGTCCGCCAGCAGGAGGGCCGCCCACAGCAGCGTCGCCGCTAGCACGATCTGGCTGGCCCGCCACAAATACCCCAGCCAGGGCCTGTGGACCCGAGCCAGCTGCTTCCCGATCTCCGCTGCGTCCCCCATCCCCGCCAGGGTGCGCTCCCGGGCCTCCTCGTCGGTCAGGTCGGGGAAGATGCGCCGCAGGTCGGCGGCCCTGTCCTCCAGATGGCCGGCCAGCTCACACCGCGCCGCCCGCCGGTCCGGACCGAAGCGGATGCCCTTCACGGCGGTGTCCAGCCAGGTTTGAAATGTGTGATCATCCATGGGAGGACCTCCTTTGGAGAGAGTGAAGAGTGGAGAGTGAAGAGTAGAGATAGGAGATATGAGATAGGAGATATGAGATAGGAGATAGGAGTTAAAATTAGGAGTTAGGAATGAGGAATTAGGAATTATTTGGGGTCCCCGCCGAAGCCCAGCGGCGGCAGCCGCGGGTTCGGTGGGGAGAGGCCGACTCCCCCTATCAGGGGGAAATGGCTGAAGGCCAGAGGGGGTAGGGGACTGCCCCCGCCGCCCTCACCACCGGTACAGCAGTCCGTCCCAGAACACCTGCCACAGCATGCCGCCGCACAGAAACAGGGCGATGGCGAAGAAGCCGGCGGCCAGAAAGGCCAGCAGCTGGCTGGTCAGCCACAGGTAGCCCCCCAGGGGATCGTAGATCTTGGCCAGCCGGTCCCGCACCGGCTCCGCCGGACCCATCTGTTCCAGGGCCAGGTCCCGAGCCTCGTCGTCGGTCAGGCCGGGCCGGCACCGGAGCAGGTCCAGCGCCCGGTCCTCCAGGTGGTCCAGCAGCTCGTCCCGGACCTCCCGCCGCTCCAGCCCCAGGGCGATCTTCCCGGTGGCCTCGTCCAGCCAGCGGGTCCAGCTTGGATCCTGTCGAAGTTCCATGTCTGATCCTCCTCTCACCACAGCTCCACCGGGCCGTCCCAGGTCAGCAGGACGGTCCCGTCTTTGTCGAAATATGTGACCTGAAGAGCGGCGCGGAGCAGCCCTTCGTATACGGGGTCGTGGGGTTGTGCCAGCTCCTCCGCCGTCCCCGGGATCCGGAAAAACAGCACGCTGTCCTCCCGCGTCCCCTCCGCCGTCCGCGCGGTCCCGTCGGGGAAGGTGACCGTCGCCCGGGCCGAGGCCGCCCCCTCCGGGGGAGAGAAGGCGGCCAGGATGCCCAGCACTTCCGGCTCCTGATGCTGCAGGACCGCATAGCCGCCGTCAGAGGACAGGAGCGCCCGCGTCTCCCCCTCCCTCGGCCAGGGGTCCCGGCCCACGCCGGAGAAGGAGACCCTGTTTTCATACCGGCTCATGCGGCAGGAGAGCAGCTCGTCTCCATCCCGGGCGTACAGAGTGGGCTGTCCCATCAGCCAGGGGGTCTCGCCGCCGTAGGTCTCCAGGGGCAGACTGCCTGTCCACAGCACTTCCGCCCCGGGGGCCTCCCGCCACAGCCGGAACCGCAGGATGAGCCAGGGGGAAAGGAGCAGGCCGGCCCCCAGGGCGACCAGAATGGCGGCCAGCAGCAGGTTCCGGGCGGTTTTGTTTCGCAGCCTCATGTCTGATCCTCCTCCCACCACAGCTCCACCGGGCCGTCCCAGGTCAGCAGGACATTTCCGTCTTTGTCATAGTAGGCCACCGCCACCGTGAACCGAAGAAGGCCCTCCCGCAGGATTGGACCGGAGAGCACACCGGTCTTCTCCCCCCGCCGGGGGACGGAGAACAGCATGATCTCCCCGGCCATCTCCCCCTGGACGGGGCGCACCCGCCCCTCGGGGTCGGTGAGGACGGCCTTGGCTGAGGCCGTCCCCTCCGGGAGATGGAAGGCGGCCATCAGAGCCAGGGTATCATCCTCCTGGGGGCGCGGGATGGAGGTAGGAAAGTGATGGTCGTTCACCAGGGCGGCCTTTCCCTTCTCCGGCCAAGGGTCCCGGTCAACCGGAGAAAAGAAGACATGTCCCTTGTGCCGGGTCATGTCGCAGGAGAGCAGCTCGTCCCCCGTCCGGGCGTACAGGACGGGGACGCCTCCCAGCCAGGCGGTTCCATCCGGATGCGTATAGGCCCCGTAGGCCAGACTGCCCGCCCACAGCACTTCCGCTTCGGGGGCCTCCCGCCACAGCCGGAACCGCAGGATGAGCCAGGGGGACAGGAACAGACCGACCCCCAGGGCGACCAGCGCGGCGGCCAGCAGCAGGTTCCGGGCGGTCCGCTTCCGCCTCATGCCAGCCCCAGGGCGTCCGCCCCGCCGGACAGTACGTCCTGGACCCCCTGGTGGAAGCGGGCCCACTCCGCCTGCTTCTCGGCCAGCAGCTGCCGGCCCTTTTTGGTCAGCTTGTAGTATTTGCGCATCCGCCCCGTGGGGGCCTGCTGCTGGTAGGAGGACAGGTACTTGTCCTTCTCCAGGCCGTGGAGGATGGGGTAGAGGGTCCCCTCCTGCATCTGGAACACCTGGTTGGAGCGGCGGGACAGCTCCTCGATCATCTGATAGCCGTACATGTCCCCCGACTCCAGCAGCTTGAGCACCAGCATGGCCCCGCTGCCCGCCATCAATCCCTTGTCCAACTTCATACATATCATCCTTTCCCGGGGGAGGCCCCCGTCAAAAATAGGCTGCCTGTGGTCCGTGCCCGCTCCGCTTGGGCGAACAAAAATATACCTTGATATTCTAGGTATAATATACCTGGAATATCAAGGTATGTCAAGAGAAAAATTCGGGGCGACCAGAAGGCCGTCCCGAATTTTAATGTGCTCATTTCTTTGGGCTCCCGCCCCCACAGGGCCGGGAACCGCGGGAAAGGTTTGAATCTGGGAATACAAGTACAGAATGGGAAGCTATCATTAGTTGAACTTGTAGATCTTCCGGGCCAGCCGGTACAGGGAGACCGACAGCTTTCGGCCGGGCTGGCCGGGCAGGTCGGTGAAGGAGGGGAGGGGGCGGCGGCGCATCTTCCCATAGACCGCCGGGTCCACCGTGCGCAGGTACTCCCACAGCTGGGTCTTCTTGCCCAGGGCCTCCGGGCGGCCGTCCATGGTGAGGAAGATGGAGGAGATGGCCATCATCATGGACAGGTAGTTGAACATATACTTGCCCAGCTTCTTGTGCCGGGCGGTGACCTGCCCCAGATCGTGGGAGCGGATCATCAGCTCGGTGACCCGCACCTGCTGATCCACCCGGCCGATCATGACGCTCTCGTTGACGGACTGGTCCGCCCGGCCGATGAAGTACCGGTACAGGTCCACGTC
>CALWYA010000078.1 GCA_944385645.1 uncultured Oscillospiraceae bacterium | reverse complement strand
CTTTGTCCACGGTGACCCGTCCCGCAACATCGCAGGCTGCGTCGCAAACGGGATTCCAGAGGAGACGGCGGAGGCCATCTACCAGGAGATCGACGCCTTTGCCGAGTACGCCTTCAACAAGGCCCACGCGGTGTGCTACGCCATCGTGGCCTACCAGACCGCCTGGTTCAAGTGCCACCACCCCCGGGAGTACATGGCCGCCCTGCTCACCTCGGTGCTGGACTCCACCGAGAAGGTGGCCGAGTACATCGCCGAGTGCCGGGATATGGGCATCCCCCTGCTGCCCCCCGACGTGAACCAGTCGGGGGCCGACTTCACCGTGGTGGACGAGGGGATCCGCTTCGGCCTGGTGGCCCTGAAAGGGGTGGGCCGGGCCTTCATCAACGGCTTGCTGGCAGAGCGAGACAAGGCTGGTCCCTTTACAGATTTCATGGACTTCTGTGACCGGATGTTCGACCAGGATCTGAACCGGAGGGTGGTGGAGAGCCTGATCAAGTCCGGGGCCTTCGACCGCATGGGCTACAAGCGCGCCCAGCTGATGGGGGCCTACGGCCAGGTGCTGGACGGCATCGCCGCCGCCCGGAAGCGGAACGTGGAGGGCCAGCTGGACCTGTTCGGCCCGGGAGACGGCGGGGGAGAGGAGAGCGCCCCCCTGCCCGCCCTGCACCTGCCCGACGTGGAGGAGTACCCCCTCCAGCAGCTGATGACCATGGAGAAGGAGACCACCGGCCTCTATCTGTCCGGCCACCCCATGGACCAGTACCGGGAGCTGGTGCGCCGCCACGGGGCGGTGACCATCGGCTCCATCCTGGCCGACTTCGGCCGGGAGGACGGCCCCCGGGAGTACCGGGACGGCCAGCAGGTGACGGTAGCGGGCATTATCTCCACCTACCGCACCCGCACCACCAAGAACAACACCCTCATGGCCTACGTGAACCTGGAGGACGACACCGCCGCCATGGAGCTGCTGTGCTTCTCTCGGGTGCTGGGCGAGAGCGGGGGCTATATCCGGGAGAACAGCCCCATTCTGGCCGAGGGGAAGATCTCCGTCCGGGACGAGAAGGAGCCCCAGCTCATGGTGGACGCCATCCGACCCCTGGGCGACCTGGGCCAGCCGGAGGGGAAGGAGCCGGAGAAGCTGTGGCTGCGCCTGCCCTCCCGGGAGGACCCCCGGATGCGGAAGATCCGCCTGGCCCTGTCCTTCTTTCCCGGGAAAAACCAGGCGGTCCTGTACTTTGCCGACTGCAAAAAGCGGGTGGGCACCTACTGCCAGATCCACCCCGCCCTGGTGGCCGACCTGAAGGAGCGCCTGGGGGAGGAGAACGTGGTGGTGAAATAGCCGCCCGGCAGGGCGGCGCATGCGCCGATGGAAAGGAATGGTGACAGAGTATGAATCAGTTCACGATCATCAATCAGGAGGAGATCGCCTCCGTGCTGGACATGGACACGGTCATCCAGTCGGTGGAGAAGGCCTACTCCTACAAGTGCCAGGGGCTGGCCCAGCTGTTCCCCATTGTGTGTCACTCCTTTGTGGACGGTGTCTCGGAATTTGACATCAAAAGCGGGAGCATGGACGGGGCGGGCATCTTTGGGATGAAGCTGGTGAGCGCTTTTGCCGGGAACAGCGAGCTGGGTCTGCCCAGGCTGACGGGGACCATCCTCATCTTTGACCGGGAGACCGGCATGCTGAAGAGCATGATGGACGGCGGGCTGATCACCAATATGCGGACCGGAGCGGCCGGCGCCGTGGGCTGCAAGTACCTGGCCCGGCCGGAGTCGGAGGACCTGCTGCTGGTGGGCACCGGGACCCAGGGGCCGGGGCTGCTGGACGCGGCGGTCAGAGTGATGAAGCAGCTCCGGCGGATCTGGGTGGTGAATCCCCACTCCCCCCACAAGGCGGCCCCCTTCTGTGAGACGGTCCGGGCGCTGGTCCCGGAGGGGGTGGAGCTGCTGCCCACGGACGATTTGGAGGGGGCGGTCCGGCGGGCCGACGTCATTCTCACCGCCACGCCCTCCAGGGCCGCCCTGATCCGGGACGAGTGGGTGAAGCCCGGAACCCATTTGTCCTGCATCGGCTCGGACATGGAGGGGAAGCAGGAGTTGGAGGAGACTCTCCTGAGCCGGAGCCGGGTCTTCTGCGACGACCGGAACCAGGTGGTGGCCGTGGGGGAGTGCGAGAAGGCGGTGAAGCAGGGGCTGCTCGCCCCGGACCGCATCACCGAGCTGGGCGAGGTCATTTTGGGGCGCACGGCCGGCCGGCAGACGCCGGAGGAGATCACCGTCTTTGACAGCACCGGCATCGGTCTGCAGGACCTGATGGTGGCGTCCAGCGTCACGGATCTGGTCAGCGCCAGACAGCTGGGGACCCGGATGACGCTTTGACAAAACAGACGGCGCACCCATGGAGGGGCGGCGCCACACTGCAAGGAGGGAATACGATGGATACACTGCTGATGGAACGGATGACCTGGAAGGAGATCGAAGGGGCCATGGAGGGCGGCTATGATTCCGTGCTCATTTTCGCGGCCTCGGTGGAACAGCACGGGCCCGCCCTGCCCGAGTTCACCGACACGGCCATCGGATATGCCGAGGCGGAAGATCTGGCCAGGCGGCTGAACAACACGCTGGTGGCCCCGGTGATTCGGCCGGGCCTGTCCAGGCACCACATGTGCTTTCCGGGGAGCCTGACCCTGCGGCCGGAGGTCTTTCGGGGGATCGTGGAGGACTACATCGCGGCCTATGTCCGCCACGGATTCCGAACTATCATCCTGTCCTCCTCCCACGGCGGAAACTTCGGGGCGCTGGAGGAGGTTGCCCGGGAGCAGGGGGAGAACTACCCCCAGACCTGCATCGTCACCGGCGTCAGCCTGGATGAGCTGGACAATCTGCTGATCGAGATGGACCGGAGAGAGGGGCAGCCGGAGGGGACCTGCGGCGGCCACGCCTGTGACTGGGAGACCTCTCTCATGATGATGCTCGACGAGGACTACGTCAGACGGGACCGGCTGCAAAAGGGCTATGTGGGCGCTCTGGCCGGGGAGCTGCTGGAGCGGTTTTTCCGGGACGGCGTCCAGTCCATCAGCGAGATCGGGGTGATCGGCGATCCCACCCGCGCCAGCGCGGAGAAGGGAAGACGCTATTTTGAGATCTATCAGGCGCGCCAGGAGAAGGCCATCCGGGAGAAGCTGGAGGCCTGGCACGCGGCCCACCCGTCGGCTGAATGAACCGGGAATCACTGTTCACAAAAAGTTTTCCTCCGTCCGGTTGACAGCCGGACCACGTTTGGGCTATGATGAGACCGTGATCCGGTAGGTAAGGCTACCGCAGGGATATGGGTCGCTGCCGCAAAGGGATGGAGACATCCTCCGCTGGTTGAACAGGTCCTGTCGAATCCAAGGCAGGACTTAACGCGATTGCACCGCCCTGCGAGGCTGAAGCTTGGACGGTGGCATGGTTGATTAGGAGGCGCAGAGGCGCCCCTGCCGCCGTCGCGGCAGGGGCGCCTTTCTCTGTGCGGAAATATAGAAATAAGCGAGGTGAACACCCTATGGACAACGGCAGTCGAGGTCCCGACAGTTCAGGCCGGAGGGGTGCCGGTGCCCTGGGGCGGGCGCCGGACTGACCGGCGGAGCGTGCCGGACCTCCCTGTCACGAACTGGCCAGTGCCAAATTCGACGACAAGGAGGGATTTTCCATGAAGAAGTTCATTCCATTTGAGAGCGGCGCCCTGGAGACGGTGGAGACCGTCATGGTCCGGGACCCGCTGATCCTCTCCCCCCTGATGCGGGCCAGGGAGGCCCTGGCCAGGCTGCGCCAGGTGGGGGTCCCCCGGGACTTCATGGCCAACTGCTATGTGGCGGACGAGGGCGGGCGGCTGCTGGGGTCGTTCACCCTGCGGGAGCTGGTGATGGCCCCCGACCACCGGCGGCTGGACCAGGTGATGTCCCCGCCGCCTGCCCTGCTCCGCCCGGAGGACGACCGGGAGCGGGCGGCGGCCCTCATGGACCGGACCGGCTGCGTGGAGCTGCCGGTGGTGGACGGAGAGGGCCGGCTGGTGGGGACCGTGACCGCCGGCGGGGTTTTGGAGGTGCTCCGGGAGGAGGCCACCGAGGACATGGAGCGGATGGCGGCCATCCGGCCCTCAGAGCGGCTCTACCTCCAGACCCGGGTCTGGGATCTGTACCGCAGCCGGGTGCTCTGGCTGCTGCTTTTGATGGTGTCCGCCGCCTTTACCGGGGCCATCATTACCCACTATGAGGCCGCCCTGGCCGCCCAGGTGGCCCTCACCGCCTTTATCCCCATGCTCATGGACACCGGGGGCAACTGCGGAAGCCAGTCCTCGGTCACAGTGATCCGGGGGCTCTCCCTTGGGGAGATCGGCTTTGGGGACTGGTGGCGGGTGGCCTGGAAGGAGCTGCGGGTGGGGCTGCTGTGCGGGGTGACCCTGGCGGGAGTGAACCTGATTCGACTGACGGTTCTGGGACATCTGGAGCTCTCGGTGGCCCTGGTGGTCACCCTGACCCTCCTGGTGACGGTGGTGGCCTCCAAGCTGCTGGGATGTTTTCTGCCCCTGGCAGCCAGCGCCCTGCGCCTGGACCCGGCAGTTATGGCCAGTCCGCTGATCACCACTATCTCCGACGCCATCTCCCTGGTGGTGTACTTCCGCATCGCCGCCCTGCTGCTGCCTCTGTGAGGGAAAACGCGCCGCCCGGGTCTCCGGGCGGCGCGGTTTTTTCCAAAGTCGTTTCAGATCCGGGCCAGAGCGTGGCTCCGGTCCAGCAGGGCGTAGACGGCGACGGCGGCGGCCAGGCCGAAGCAGCCCTGGACGACGTTGCCCGGCACGGAGGCGGCAGCGGCCAGCCCCTTGCCCAGCCATAGGCAGGCGTAGCCGAAGTAGCCGGCCACCATGAGGGCCTCGGCCAGGGCGCCGCTGACCAGCTGGGCCGGCAGGAGCCGGACCCGGCCCTCCCGGCGAAGCGCCCGGAAGAGGAGACCGGCCGCCGCGGCCATGAACAGCTTGATGACGAAGGTGCCGGGGGCGTAGTGGGGGTAGCCGGACAGCAGATCGGCCAGCATGGAGCCCGTTCCGGCAGCCGCACCGCCGTACAGGGGACCCAGCGCCCAGGCGGACAGCAGGACGGCGCAGTCCCCCAGGTTGACGTAGCCCTGTACCGGGGAGGGGACCTGGATCACCAGAGTCATGATGGTGCACAGGGCGGCGAACAGGGCGGACAGGACCAGCCTGCGGAGCTTTTGATCGGACATAAGGGGATCTCTCCTTTCGGCAGGGGGAAATTTCCCTTGCCTTTTGTGCTGTGTTGTAGTTTAATGAAAACTGGCCGGAAGGAAAGAGCCAAATCAAGACTTTTTTATAGAATCAGATGGAGGGGACCATGCTGACATACGATCTGGAGCAGCGGGGGAAACTGGCCCGCTATGACTACCTGTACCGCCGCATCAAGGAGGACATCCTGGCCGGGCGGCTGGCGGCGGGGGAGAAGCTCCCCTCCAAGCGGGCTCTGGCCGCCCACCTGGGGACAGCGGTGGTGACGGTGGAGAACGCCTATGCCCAGCTGCTGGCGGAGGGCTACCTCCTTTCCCGGGAAAAGCGGGGGTACTATGTCTGCCCGGTGGAGCACAGTGCGGAGCCGCCCCCGCCGGAGCCCGTCCCCCAGGGGGAGGTCCCCCTCCGCTGGCGGCTGGACCTGCGGGGGAGCGGCGGCGGCGCCGAGGGCTTCCCCTTCTCTGTGTGGGCCAGGCTGACCCGCCGGGTGCTGTCCGAGCGGGGGGAGGAGCTGCTGCGGGCCGTCCCCCACAGCGGGGCTCCCGCCCTGCGCCAGGCCCTGGCCCGGCACCTGTACCGCTTCCGGGGGATGTCGGTGGACCCGGAGCGCATCGTGGTGGGGGCCGGGACGGAGTACCTGTATAACCTGATCGTCCAGCTCCTGGGCCGGGATCTGGTCTACGGCCTGGAGGACCCGGGCTACTCCAAGGCCCAGCGGGTCTACTCCCTCAACGGGGCCCGCTGCCTCTCCCTGCCGGTGGACGGGCAGGGGGTGCCTCCGGAGGCGCTGGCGGCGGCGGACGGGCTCCAGGTGGCCCATCTGTCCCCCAACCACCAGTTTCCCACGGGGGCGGTCACCCCCATTGCCAGGCGGCAGGGGACCCTCCGGTGGGCCATGGGGGGCGAGCGGTATGTGATCGAGGACGACTATGACAGTGAGTTCCGCTTTACAGGCCGCCCTATTCCAACCTTGCAGAGCATCGACCGGGCGGGGCGGGTCCTCTATGTGAACACCTTCTCCCGGACGCTGGCCCCCTCTCTGCGGGTCAGCTATCTGGTGCTGCCCGAAACGCTGCTGGCGCGGTATCGGGAGCGGCTGGGTTTCTACTCCTCCACGGTGCCCGCCATCGAGCAGCACACCCTGGCCCTCTTTCTGGAGGAGGGGTATTTCGACGCCCACCTGAACCGGATGCGGGTCGTTTACCGGAACCGCCGGGACCGGGTGATCGCCGCTGTCCGGAGCAGTCCTCTGGCCGGTCGGTGCCGGATTGCCGGGGCGCAGGCGGGGCTGCATCTGCTGCTGGAGCTGGACACCCGTCGGCCGGACGAGGAGCTGGCCGCCCAGGCGGAGGAGGCGGGGATCGCCCTGTCCTTCCTGACGGACTTTCAGCGCCTGCCCGGCCGGGCGGCCCCCCACACCCTGGTGCTCCACTATCCGGGCATTGATTTGGAGCGGCTGCCCTGGGGGCTGGAACAGCTGGCCGGCTGGCTGGAGTGAAAAACCGCGCACCCGCTGAAAAGCGGGTGCGCGGTTTGATTCGATGGGAGAGTTGGCTCAGATTACCCCGGCCAGCACCAGGGCGAAGAGGACGAAGGTGACCAGTAGGGCCAGGGAGAACAGCAGGAAGCCGGCGCTGAACTTCTTGCCCTGGGCGCTCTGGGAGGGGGGCACCACCCCGGCCCGGCGCAGGGCGGCCACCACCGGGGGATAGATCAGCAGGGTGGCGGCCATGTTCATGCCGCCCTTGGCCAGGTTGAAGGGGAGGAAGACA
>CALWYA010000077.1 GCA_944385645.1 uncultured Oscillospiraceae bacterium | reverse complement strand
TGCAGAATGCAGAAATGCAGAATGCAGAATGAATTGATAATTGAGAATTGAAAATTGATAATTTTTTGGGCCCCGCCCCTACGGAAATATGCACCGTGTAGGGCGCGACGACTCGGCGCGCCGTACCTTCCCCTTTAGGGGAAGGTGGCACGGCCGAAGGCCGTGACGGATGAGGTGTTTCCGTCCATCCACCCCGTCCGTTAGGATTCGTAGGGGCGGCCCCATGTGGCCGCCCGTGGGCCGGTGGGGACACCGGCCCCTACGGATAAGGACGGACCGTTTGCGTGGGGCGCGACGACTCGGCGCGCCCTGACCTTTGCGCCTGCCGAGTCGTCAGGCGCCACGAAATAACGCCCCCGCCGCCATGTAGGGGCGCACACGGTGCGCCCGGCCCTTTTTGTAGGGCGCGACCACTGGGCGCGCCGCGGCCCGCCGGGTCGTCGGGCCCTACGGACAACGACGGACGGCCCCCGCCGCAGGACCGCCCCGCGCACGGAACATCAAGCTCCCGCATAGGATGCCCCGGAGGTGTTGCCCGATGGGGATGCTTTGGGAGGCGGCGCTGGCCGCCGGGTGCGCCCTGGGGCTGGCCCTGGCGGGCTGGTGGCTGCTGGGGCGGCTGCTGCGGCCCTTCCCCGGGGGGGAGGCCCGCGTCCTGCTCCCCGCCCGGGGGGAGGGGGCGGAGCTGGAACAGCGGCTGCGGGGCTTTTTGTGGCTGCGGGGGCTGGGCCTGCTGCGCAGCCCGGTGCTGATTGTGGACGTGGGGCTGACCCCGGCGGGCCGGGAGCTGGCCCTGCGGCTGGCGTCCCGGTGGCCCGAGGTGGCCCTGTGGCCGGCGGAGGACCTGCCGGACTATCTGGCCCGGATGGCCGGGCGATAAAAAGCGAAACCATTACGAAAGGGGAGACGGAGCCGTGGCGGAACAGGAACTGGAGCTGCTGGAGGGGACCGTCTCCGCTGTGATTTTTCAGAACGAGGAGAACGGCTATACCATCCTCCGCCTGGACGTCCGCGGGGAGGAGGTCACGGTGGTGGGGCCCATGGCCGGAGTGGCCCCGGGGGAGTACCTGTCCGTCCGGGGCCGGTGGACCCGGCACCCCAGCTACGGCCCCCAGCTGAAGGCCGAGGTGGTGGAGCGCCGCCTGCCCCAGGGCCTGAAGGAGATCTACCACTACCTGTCCTCCGGGGCGGTGAAGGGGATCGGCAAGTCCACCGCCCGGCGGGTCCTGGAGGAGTTCGGGGAGGACGCCCTCACCGTCATCGAGGAGACCCCGGAGAAGCTGACGAAGATCAAGGGGATCACCCTCCAGCGGGCGGAGAAGATCGGGGCCGCCTTCCGGCAGCAGATGGGGGCCCGGCGGCTGATGGAGTTTCTCACCGAGCACCGGCTCCCTCTGGAACTGGCCGGCCCCCTCCGGCGGCTCTACGGGGACATGGCCCTGGAGATCCTGCGGGACAACCCCTATCTGCTGGTGGGGGAGGAGTTCCAGGTGGATTTCTCCCAGGCGGACGCGCTGGCCCTCTCCCTGGGGGTGGGCCATGAGGACCCCCTGCGGCTGGAGGCGGGGCTGCTCTTCGAGCTGTCCCACAACAACTGGAACAACGGCCACACCTTCCTCCCCCGGGGCAAGCTGCTGGAGGCCACCGGGGTGCTGCTGGAGGTGCCCGGCGAGCTGCTGGAGGAGCGGCTGGACGCCCTTCTGGGCCGGGGCGAGGCGGAGGAGGAGGCGGTGGCCGGCCAGGAGGCCGTCTATCTCCCCGACCTCCACGACGCCGAGGCCTTCATCGCCCAGCGCGTCGGGGAGATGAGCCGCCGGGAGCCCCTGCCGCCCCCGGAGCTGGACAGGCTGCTGGAGCGCATCCAGCGCCGGCAGGGGATCACCTACGCCCCCCAGCAGCGGCAGGCGGTGGCCTTGGCGGCCGCCTGTCAGGTGATGCTCCTCACCGGCGGGCCGGGCACCGGCAAGACCACCTGCCTGCGGGGGGTGCTGGCCCTCTTTGACCACCTGGGGCTGGAGACCGCCCTGGCCGCCCCCACCGGCCGGGCGGCCAAGCGGCTGGGGGAGCTGTGCTCCACCGACGCCTCCACCATCCACCGGCTGCTGGAGGCCGGCTTCGACCCCCACACGGGGAAGCTGGTCTTTGCCAGGAACCGCTGCAACCCCCTGAAGGCGGACGCGGTCATCGTGGACGAGACCTCCATGGTGGACGTGCCCCTCATGGCCGCCCTGCTGGACGCCATGGGGGACGGCTGCCGCCTGGTGCTGGTGGGCGACCCGGACCAGCTGCCCTCGGTGGGGCCGGGGAGCCTGTTCGCCGACCTGATCCGCAGCGGGGTGGTGCCCACCGTCCGGCTCACCGAGATCTTTCGGCAGGCCGCCCGCAGCGCCATCGTCCGCAGCGCCCACCAGATCAACCGGGGGGAGGTGCCCGACCTGCGCCGGACCGACGGGGACTTCTTCTTTCTCAGCCGCCGGGACGGCCCGTCGGTGCTGGACACCGTGGTGGACCTGTGCCGCCGGCGGCTGCCCGAGCGGCTGGGCATCCCCGCCGACCAGATTCAGGTGCTCTCCCCCACCCGCCGGCGGGGGACGGGCACCCGGGCCCTGAACCAGGCCCTCCAGCAGGCCCTGAACCCGCCCCGGGAGGACAAGGGGGAGCGGCGCTTCGGCGACTGGGTGTTCCGGGCGGGGGACAAGGTGATGCAGGTGCGCAACAACTACGACATCCCCTGGCGGGAGGCGGACGGCACCGACTCGGGCATGGGGATGTTCAACGGGGACATCGGGGTGATCCGGTCCATCGACCGGGAGGTCATCACGGTGGACTTCGACGGGAAGATCGTGGAGTACGCCCCCGACATGCTGGGGGAGCTGGAGCCCGCCTTCGCCGTCACTGTCCACAAGGCCCAGGGCAGCGAGTACCGGGCGGTCATCCTGGCCGCCCTGGACGGGGCCCCCATGCTCATGACCCGGGGGGTGCTGTACACCGCCGTCACCCGGGCTCGGGAGCTGTTCATCCTGGTGGGCGACCGGGAGACGGTGGAGCGGATGGTGGCCAACAACCGCCAGACCCGCCGCTACTCCGGCCTGCGGGCCCGGCTGATGGAGTGGGGGGAGAAGGAGCGTGGATAGGGGTGCCCCGCCGGGCGTCCCCGCCCTTGCGGGCCTGGCCCCTGTCCCCCGCGGGTTCGGCTGCCTGCTCCCGAAGATCCGGCTCCCCGCCCCCGCAGGGGGCGGGTATCCAGAAAAGAAAAAACTCCCCATGAAGCAGTGGGGAGAGAGAAGTGACATATTATATTACAATAAGGAGGGACCCCCATGACCGATCAGGAGCTGGTCCGGCTGGCCCTGGACATGAGAAAGCATTCCTATGTGCCCTACTCCCGCTTCCCCGTGGGGGCGGCCCTGCTGTGCGCCGACGGGCGGGTGTTCACCGGCTGCAACGTGGAGAACGCCGCCTACGGCTCCACCCTGTGCGCCGAGCGCGCCGCCCTGGTGAAGGCGGTGAGCGAGGGCTGCCGCACCGGCTGGACCGCCCTGGCCATCGCCGGGTCGGGGGAGGACTTCTGCTGGCCCTGCGGGGCCTGCCGGCAGATGCTGTACGAGTTCGCCCCACACCTGCGGGTGCTGGCCGCCCGGCCGGACGGCACCTTCCGGGCGGCGGCCCTCTCGGAGCTGCTGCCCCACGCCTTCGGGCCGGAGAGCCTGGGATAGGGAGCGCGGAGACAACGGAAAAAGCAGAAACATCAGCCCGGGCGGGAACCGTTTGTCCCGCCCGGGCATCTATATAGTGTCCGGACAGGAAGCTGAGGTGATGGGATGGACCGGGAACAGGAGCGCAGGGAGCGGTTCGCCGCCCTGGCGCGGGAGCACGGCAGGGCCATGTTCCGGGCCGCCCGGGCGGTGCTGGACAGCGACGCCGACGCCCAGGACGCGGTGGGGGAGGCCCTCCTGCGGGCCTGGCAGTCCTTTGATCGCCTGCGGGACCCGGCGGCGGCCAAGCCCTGGCTGCTGAAGATCGCGGTGAACTGCGCCCGCACCCAGCTGCGCCGGGCCAGGCCAGTCCTGCCCCTGGAGGAGGCCGCCGGCGCCGCCGCCCCGGCGGAGGAGCCCCTGGGGCTGTGGGAGCTGGTCCGGGCCCTGCCGGAGGACCAGCGGCTGGCGGTGACGCTGTACTACTACGACGGACTGTCCGTGGGAGAGATCGCCCGGGTGCTGGGCGTTCCCCAGGGGACGGTGAAATCCCGGCTGGCCCGGGGACGGGACCGGCTGCGGGAGAGATGTATGGAGGAGGGTATTTATGAGCTTTGACGAGGAGATGAGACGGCGGGCCGGGCAGGAGGACTGTCCGCTGCCCGAGAATTTCGACGGCTGGCTGGAGGATCAGCTGGAGACCCTGCCCCGGCGCGGGCGGCCGGCCCGGCGGTGGGGAAAGCGGCTGGCGGCCCTGGCGGCCGCCGCGGTGGCCCTGACCGTCTGCACCGTCGGGGCGGCGGAGCTCGCCCAGCGACAAGTCCGCTACCAGTATTTCGAGACCACGGAGGAGGCGGATCAGGCCGCCCGCGAGGCCCGGGAGGAGGGGAACGACCAGATCTCTCTGATTGGCCGGACGGGGGCGCTCCAGGACTTCCGGTCCCTGGAGCCTTGGAACGTGACCGAGGAGGAGATGCCCTGCTATGACGAGATCACCGCCTATGCCCGGGGCGGGCCCGGGGACGGCTGGGGCGAGATGTTCACTGGCGTTTTCACGGACGTCGGGACCACGAGCACCTATTATGTGGCGGACACCCTGTCCGGCCTGGCGGATATGTGGCCGGTGGAGACCCCTGACCTGGCGTGGCTGGAGGAGCACTACCGCTTTTTGGAGAGCGGCCAGTGTCTGCTCGACTGGAGGGCTGATGACCTGGAGCTGGGCCGCTACATCGACAGTATCTCCATCAGCGGGGCCTGTTACAGCCCGGAGGGGGCCCCTGTGACCTTGGACTGGACATTTTATGAGCATTACCAGTTGGAAGACCAGTATGATGCGGAGGGGGACGGCCTGGACCGGGTAGAGGAGTACACCGCCGCCGACGGGGCCGTGGTCACCATCGGGTGGATGACCTCGGTGAGCGGCCAGTCCCAGTTTGAGGCCCAGTATGGCTATGACCGCGCGGGCTTCCGCGCCGCCGGGGCCGAGCTGGACCCGGACCAGGTCCACGCGCTCCTGGACCATCTGAACCTCACCTCCCTGGCGAGCTGGCAGCCGTGACGGGAGCCTGCGCGCCCGCTCTGTGGGCGGAAGGTCCGCGCCATTCGCAGGGGCGCACATCATGGATTCCCCCTTCCAGGGGGAATCGGCCCTCGTCAGAGGGGGCCAAGGGAAAAAGCCTCCCTCTGACGAGGGAGGTGGCATTTGCGAAGCAAATGACGAAGGGAGAGACAAATCGCAAAGCAGCCCTGTGTGCATAATGAGCGGTCAACGCAATGTTGTAGGGCGGGGAAAGCCCCCGCCGCCTTTTTATGTTTGCGATCCTCCCCCACGGCGTGTATTTTCGTAGCGCCTGACGACCTCGGCAGGCGTAAGGGCCAGGGCGCGCCGAGTCGTCGCGCCCTACAAAAGGCCTCCCCCCTTGTGGGGGAGGTGCCCCAGTGCGCACACTGGGGCGGAAGGGGGAAACGCCCAGTCTGTCGGAACAGCTCAATCTACGGATACCCCCTCAGTCTCGCCTTACGGCTCGACAGCTCCCCCGCGGAGGGGGGAGCCTAGGCCGGGCGCACAGTGTGCGCCCCTACATGGTGGCGGGGGCGTTATTTCGTGGCGCCTGAGAAGGTGAATTGGCCCAAAGGGCCAAGACTGCGCCCGCAGGCGCGTTTCGAGGCCAACCGCCGCAAAGCGGTGGCTCTTGGGCCGAGATGAGGCCGGCCTAGGCCGCGACCTCGGCAGGCGCAAGGGACAGGGCGCGCCGAGTCGTCGCGCCCCACGCAAAAAAGGCTTCCCCCTTCAAGGGGGAAGCTGTCGAGCGAAGCGAGACTGATGAGGGTGCCCACGGGGGGGATGCGCCTAACCTCCGCCCCCTCATCCGGCCCTGCGGGCCACCTTCCCCCCTGTGGGGGGAAGGCAGAGGCCCGCCCCCTCGGAAAAATTTCCCACCGCAAATTTGGTATGACCGCCCCGATCCCGCGCATACTACCCGCGGAACCCGAGATAAGGAGGTGGTCTGACATGGTGATGGACAGGATCGCGCTGACGCTGCTGATCATCGGCGGCCTGAACTGGGGCAGCGTGGGGCTGTTCCAGTTCGACCTGGTGGCCTTTGCCTGCGGCGGGTCCGGGAGCATGATCAGCCGGGTGATCTACACCCTGGTGGGTCTGTCCGCCGTGTGGTGCGTCTCGCTGCTGTTCCGGGACCGGGATCACGAGCCCGCGGAGGAACGGCGCTGACCCCGTGTTCCAAACAATCCCCGCCCCGATCCGGGACTGACCGGACCGGGGCGGCTTTTTGTGCTCTTTCTCCAAAAAACGGGCCGCCCGGCGGAAACAAACTGGACTTTACAATCAGGGGAGAGCGAAATCCCTTGCGCCCCAAGGGGTCCGTGGCTTCGCCCCGGTTCAGAACAGCTGGATTTTACATGGATTTAACACACCGGCGGTTTCAGATTTTACATTCCGTCCTTATACTTGCACCCGTAAACCGAGCGAATCCCAACCAAACATAGAATCAAAAGGAGAAATTGAACATGAAAAAACTGACTTGCCTGGGTCTGTCTGTTGTCATGGCCCTCTCCCTGCTGGCCGGCTGCGGCGGCGGCGGGACTTCCACCCCCAGCACCAGCACCCCCGATGCCAGCGCCCCCTCCACCAGCCAGGGCACTGACGCCAGCACCCCCGCCAACGAGGAGATCTCCGGCGCTGTCAACACCGACGGCTCCACCTCCATGGCCGACGTGATGGCCGCCTTCACGGAGTCCTTTGAGGGCCTCTACCCCGACGTGACCATCAACTACTCCGGCACCGGCTCCGGTTCCGGCATCACCAACGCTCTGGCCGGCACCGTGGACATCGGCCTGTCCTCCCGCGCTCTGACCGACGAGGAGAAGGCCGAGGGCGCTGTGGAGAACATCGTGGCTCTGGACGGTGTGGCCGTGGTGGTCAACCCCGAGAACACCATCACCAACCTGACCGTGGAGCAG
>CALWYA010000076.1 GCA_944385645.1 uncultured Oscillospiraceae bacterium | reverse complement strand
AGGCCACCAGGCGCAGGTTGTGCTCGATGAGCAGGTCCCGGGCCCGGGGGTCCCCCGCCTCCAGCCGGGCGATGAGGGCGGCCTCCTCCTCCCGCTTCAGAGGGGGCGGCAGGGTGTCGCTCCCCCCGATGTACATGATCTTTCCGGGCTGGATCAGCTCCAGCCGGGCCAGCAGACGGCCCATCCCCTCTTTTAAAGTTATGTAAACTGCTCTCAGCCTCTTCATTCCAGTTCCTCCATTGGTCCAATCAAAGCCCGATAGCCCCCTCCGTCCGAGACGGGGGTGGGCGACAGAGCGGCCAGCACCGGTCCGCAGTCCCTTCCGTTCAGTTCCAGGCTGTCCGTCCGCACCGCCAGCAGCAGCCCCCGCTCCACGCCCACCGCCCGATAGGGCAGCAGCCGCAGCCGCCTGCGCCACTCCCCCGTCCCAAGCCGCTCCAGCGCCCCCGCCGGGTCGTCCAGATCGGCCCGGCCGGGCCGGTGGTCCGGGGGAAACAGACCGGCGGCCGCCTCCCCCTCCACCACCATGGCCGGGCGGCCGGACACCGGGTCGGTGAGGGTGTTGCCCGTATCCACCAGGGCGGTGAGGACCACCTCCCGCCCCTCCAGGGTCAGGCGGGCCCGGGCCAGCTCCCCGCCGGCGGCGGTATGCCGCCCGATGCGCCGAAACACCAGGGTGAGAATCAGATAGCACCCCGCCGCCGACAGCAGCACCATTTTCAGGTCCAGCGCGGAGTAGAACACCCCGTTGCCCAGGGACAGCCCCCGGCCTCCCATTAGACCGATGGCCACCACCCCGCCCCCAAAGGCGCAGGTGAGGGCCACGAACAGCAGACCCTGCCGCAGCAGCCGGCGGCTCCCCCCGTAGGCGGTCACCAGCATGAGGGCGGCGGCCGCCAGCCGGCACAGGGGATGGGCCAGAAAGGCCAGCCCCGGCAGAAAGAGGGCCGCCGCGTACAGCCCGCCCAGCGCCCCGCCCAGGGCGAAGCGCAGCCGCCGCAGGGGCTCCCCCGCCAGCCGGGCGGCGGCCAGGAGCAGCAGATAGTCCACCAGGGCGTTGAGCAGGAACAGGGTATCTACATAGATGACCGTCACCGCCGCGCCCCCTCTCCCCTACCGAATGCTCCGGGGTCCATTATACGGGCTTGGCCGGGAGAAAGCGGTCTAAACTCCGCGGGGATTTTCTGTCACATCGGGCCGCTCTCCCCTTGACGGAAAGTCGTTATCGGTTTATAATATCGTTAGACGATATTGAAAGCCGATCACAGTGGGAGGCGATGAAATGGGACGGGAAAAGGGCCCGCTCACCGAGCCCATGTACTATGTCCTCATGTCCTTTCTCCGGCGGGACATGTGCGGCACCGAGATCACGGAATTCGTGGACCGCAAGACCCGGGGCCGGGTGAACCTGGGCCCGGGCACCCTCTATACCCTGCTGGCCCGCTTCCTGGACGAGGGCCTGATCAAGGAGACCCAGGTGGACGGGCGCAAGCGCACCTACCGCATCACCCCAAAGGGCCGGGCGGCCTTCCAGGAGGAGCTGGACCGGCTGCGGGCCTGCGCCGCCGACGGAGAGGAGGAGTTCCAATGAAACGCATCTATAAGCTGACCCCGGTGAGCCAGTACGACATCGCCGGGATGGAGAGCTGGCTCCAGGACATGGCCGCCCGGGGGCTGCACCTGAAGAAGTTCCGCCCCCTGTTCTGCACCTTTGAGAAGGGGCCGGCCGCCCCCATGCGCTACCGGGTGGAGCCCCACCGGCGGGCGCCGGACGACGACCTGCCCCGGCAGATGCTGGAGCTGTACGAGGACTTCGGCTGGGACTATGCGGACGAGGTGAACCGTACCCAGCTCATCTTCCGCACCGCCGACCCCAACGCCCCCGAGCCCCACACCGACCCGGAGCTCCAGGCCCGGGGCTGGCGGAACATGTACCGGAGCGACCGGAACGGCTTCGCGGTCCACGTCCTCTCCCTGTTCCTCCTGGCAGGCTTCCTGCTCTATGTGCTGTTCGGGGCGGGGACGCCGGTGTACGCCGCCGTCACCGGCCCCGTCCTGCCCCTGGCCCTCCTGCTCCTGTTTGGAGTTGGTTCCCTAGCCCCCTCCTACCGGGACCTGAGCCTGCTGTCCGCCCTGATCCGCTCCCTGGACGCGGGGGTACCCATGGAGCACCGGGCGGCCTACCCCCGGCGGCGGCCCTGGGCGCTGCCCGCCTTCCTGGCCGCCGTGGCCATCGAGGTCCTGCTGTTGGTCTTCTGGCTGGTCCTCCCCCTCACCGGGGGCCAGATGCTCCGGGTGGCCGACGCGGAGGGCTTCACCCCCCTGTCCCTGGAGGCCCTGGAGGGGGCGGACTACGACCCCTATACCATGGCCAGCGACGGTTTTGTGGACTACGCCAACTTCGCCCGGCCGAACCGCTACCTCCTGTCCACCCAGTGGGAGGTGGTCCAGACGGGCCAGTGGGAGGCGGACGGACAGTGGGTCCGGCTGGAGATCCTGTGGTTCGACCTGCCCGCCCCCCTGTCCTGCCTGTCCCGGCCCCTGGCCCAAGAGCTGCTGGACCGGGCCATGGCGCTGGACGACGACATCTGGTGGACGGCGGAGACGCCCGCCGCCTGGGAGGTCAGTTACGCCCCGGAGGCCGGCTTCCTGGCCGCGGCCCGCTGTGAGACGGGGGGCTTCCAGGCCGCGGCGGCCGCTGCCGGAGACAAGGCGGTGCTGGTGCGGTACACCGGCCACGGGGACCTGACCGAGCACTGGGCGGAGCTCGCCGGGATGGTCCTCCCGCCGGACCCATAAGGAGGTGTGCGGAATGATTGTGAAACAATACTGCCCCCGGGCCCCGTGGGACATGGCCGGGATCGAGGGGTGGCTCAACGAGATGGCCGCCCAGGGCTATGTGCTGGACCGCTGGAGCGACCTTCTGGGCCGGGTGACCTTCCACACCGACCCCGCCGCCGGGGAGTACCGCTACTGCCTGGACCCCATCGGGAAGTGGCCCCGGGAGGACGAGCTGCGGGAGCGGATCGCCTGCTACCAGGACGCCGGGTGGCGGTACATGGACAAGGTGGAAAACCTGTACGCCATCTTCCGCACCGACGACCCACAGGCGACCATCCTTTACACCGACCGGGAGAGCCTGGGCTGGGCTATGAAGCGGATGATCCGCCGGCAGTGGCTGCGGGTGCTGGTCGTCCTGGCGTGGCTGGCCTTCCTGTGCCGGGATACCCTGAGCACCCTGATCACCGCCCCCACCCTGATCCCCATGCGGCTGATCCTGCGCTTCGAGAGCCTGTTCCCCCTCTTTCTGCTGCTGGTCCTGCTGGCGGCGGGGGAAGTGGCCGCCGCCCTGTGGCGGTCGGTCCGGCTCACCGGCATCCGCCGCCGCCTGCTCCGAGGGGAGGACCCGGGGCCGGTGCGCCACCGCTCCTCCTGGGGGACGCAGTGGGTGCTGACGGGCCTGCTCGTGGCGGGCTCAGTGGCGGTGTTCGCCTTCTCCCTCTGGATGGACGGCCATACCACCGATCGCCTGCCCGACGACCCGGCCCAGTGGGACTTCCCCCACGTGACCCTGGCGGAGGTGCTGCCAGAGGGGACCCAGGTGCGGGAGGACTCCTCTCTGATCCCAACCCACTGTGATTTCCGCACCTCCTGCCTGGCCCCGGAGCAGTATGAGAGCGATCAGTCCGGTTCGGCCCTGCTACCGGACGGCTCCACCTGTCAGGTGTGGCTGTCCCTGACTTATGCCGAGACCCTCTCCCCCGCCCTGGCGGAGGTGGTCCACACCGGTCTGGTCGGTCAGTTCCGGGCCGATTGGGCGGAATCCTACCGGTATTGGGAAAAGGAGCCCAGGGTCAACGCCCGCCCCCTCCCCTACCAGGAGGAAGCGGTGTCCTATCCCGGACTGGACCGGCTGATCCGCTTCACCTACCAGTACGACGGTGAACCAGGACCGCGGGCCTGCTACGTGGGACAGGCGGGCGACCGGGTGTTCTCCCTGAAGGTCCGGGGTCCCGATCCGGAGGCGGCGCTGGAGCTGCTGGTACGGCGCGTGACGGAAAATTAGGAATTAGGAGTTAGGAATGAGGAATTGGACTTGACAGAAAGGTGTGAGCCGCATGAAAAAGGTGCGCAAAATCATTCCCGTCTCCCTATACGACATTCCGGGGCTGGAGAGCTGGCTGGAGGAGCAGGCCAAGGAGGGGCTGTTCCCCATCCGCCTGGGGCGGTGGGCCTCCTTCCGTACCGGGGCGGTCCCCGGCACCCGGTTCCGGGTGGAGCCCTGGGGGGACCGGGGCACCGAGCCCGCCCCGGAGCAGCTGGAGCTGTACCAGGCCCAGGGGTGGAAGTACGCCCTTTCCATCGGCCGGAGCTACTTTCTCTTTTACGCCGAGGACCCGGAGGCAATCGACCTTTACACTGACTACCAGAGCCGGGGGATGTCCCTGGAGCGGGCGGAGCGGCGGCTGCGCCGGCTCCGAGTGATCCAGTATCTGCTCCTGGCCCTGGCCGCCCTGCTGGTCCTGGCGGCGGCATGCAGCGCCCTGCTGTACTGGTCCGGGTACAGGCCGGCCCTTCTATCCCTGATGGCGGCCGCCAACCCCTTCGTGGTTCTCGCCCTGGGGGCGGACTTCATCCTGGCCGTGTTCCAGCGCCGGGACCTGCGCACCCTCCGGGACACCTGCCGGGCCCTGCGCCAGGGGCTGCCGCCGCCCCCCTCCCCCGAACCCAACCAATGGATGCGGCGGGCCAACGGGCTGTCCCTGGTCCTGGCCACCCTGATCGTGGTCTGCCTGGGCTGTCACATCTATTTCCAGTGGGAGGACGGCGTCCCCCTGGACCGCTTCTCCCGGCCCTATGTGACCTTCACCGACCTGGAAGAGCCCTCCCTGGTCTCCTATGAGACCCTCACCGGCCGGCCGGGCACCTTCGACGGCAACCAAGACCGGGCCCGGTACATCCCCTCCCTCCTGGCTCCGGTGTGGTACGAGGTACGCCTCCAGGGGTTCAGCCCAAAACCGGGGGACGATGCGGGCTACTCCTCCGGCCCGGAGGGCGGGAAGTACCGCTACCATGCCACTCTGGAGCAGACCCGCATCCGGGCCCTCTCCCCCGCCCTGGTTCGGGCGGCGGCTCTGGCCCACCTGGACCAATACCCGTCGCTGGAGGGGTACTGGCGGGAGGTGGAATATCCGGGTCTGGACTTTGTGGTGGTGGCCGACCGGCCGGACGACACCTGGCAGTTTGCCGCCCTGGGCCAGGGCCGGGACGCGGCGGTGTTTTTCTATTCCGGGCAGGCAAACCTGGCCGACCACCTGGACGTCCTGGCGGCGCTGATTCTGGAGGAAATGGAGGGGACAACATGAAAACGGTGCGCAAAATTATCCCCGTCTCCCTGTACGACATTCCGGGGCTGGAGAGCTGGCTGGAGGAGCAGGCCGCGCAGGGGCTGTTCCCCCAGCGGCTGGACGCGTGGGCCACCTTCGTCCCCACCGGGGTCCCCGGCACCCGGTTTCGGCTGGAGGTGTGCGGCAGACCGGGGGCGGCCCCGGAGCCGGACCGGCTGGAACTGTATCAAGCCCAGGGGTGGGACTACGCCTTTACGGTAGGCCGGGCCTACCACCTGTTTTACACCCTGGACCCGTCGGCCCCGGAGCTGTACAGCGACTATGAGAGCCGGGGGATGAATCTGGAACAGCTGGAGCGCCGGGAACGGCGCCAGCGCATCCTCCGCGATCTGATGTGGGCCGCGCTTGTGCTGGTTGTCGTGCTGCTGCTTCTCCTCCGCAGCCGCTTTGACGTTCAGCCCAATTCCCCCGCCCTGATCCCCATGCTGCTGTTCTATATATGTCACCCCATTTTGCTGATCCTTCTCCCGCTGGTCATTTTTTACTGGCGCATTCACCGAAGAGACGCGCGCACCCTCCGGGCCACCTGCCGGGCCCTGTCCATGGGGATGCCTCCACCTTCCTCCCCCGGCCCCAGCCGGGCGATCCAGTGGGAGAACCGGATCACTCTGGCGCTGATCATCCCCCTGTTCCTGCTGTTTTTGGGACAGTGGTATTATCTGAACCGCTGGGACGGGATCCCCCTGTCCGACTTCCGACAGCCCTATGTGACTCTGGAACAGCTGGAAAATGAACCGCTGGCTGACTTTGAGACCGTCGCCGGGAGGGCTCCCCGGGAACCGGAGAATTTCGCCCGGCCCTCCTTCTCCTTCCTGGCCCCCATCTGGTACGAGGTGGAGCAGAGCGGGTACAGCCCGTCCGAGGGAGATTACCATGGCTTCTCCCCCGACCCGGAGGGCGGGAACTACCGCTATTCTCCTTCTCTGGACCAGACCCGGCTGCGGGTGCTGTTCCCCGCTTTGACCCGGCCGGCGGCGGAATCCTTTCTGGAGGGATACCGTCTGCTCAATGTCCGCATGCGCTATGAAGAGGTGGACTATCCCGGCCTGGACTTCGTCATCCTGGCCTGCGAAGAAGGAGACCGGGTGTGGCAGCTGGCCGCCCTGGGCCGGGGCCGGGACGCGGCGGTGTTCCGCTACGCCGGGCAGGAGGACCTGGCCGACCATCTGGACGCTTTGGCGGAAATCATTTTGGCGTAAACAGCACAGCGCCCCGGCCGATGGCCGGGGCGCTGCATTTCTTATTCTGTTAACTTGATGCCGGAGAGAATCGCGCCCAGCAGCTCCTCCCGGCCGGTTCCCTTCTCGGCCGAGAAGGGAATTACCGGGACGTCCTCCCCCAGCTCCAGGGTGTCCCGGATCAGCTGGAGGTTGGGGGCGATTTCGCTCTTTTTCAGCTTATCCAGCTTGTTGGCGGCCACCACCAGGGGCCGGCCCGTGTCTCGGAACCACTGGGCCATAGTGCGGTCGTCGGCGGTGGGCTTGTGCCGGGCGTCCACGATCATCACTCCCAGGGTGAGCAGCTCGGGCCGGGCGAAGTAGTCCTCCATCAGCTTCCCCCACCGGTCCCGCTCCCCCTTGGACACCTGGGCATAGCCGTAGCCGGGCAGATCCACCAGGTAGAAGGCGTCGTCGATGCGGAAGTAGTTGATGTGGACCGTCTTGCCGGGGACGGCCCCCACCCGGGCAAAGTTCTTCCGGTTCAGCAGCCGGTTGATGGCCGAGGACTTGCCCACGTTGGACCGGCCGGCGAAGGCCACCTGGGGCAGGCCGTCGTCCAGGAAGTCCTTGGGGGAGACGGCGGACAGGACGAAC
>CALWYA010000075.1 GCA_944385645.1 uncultured Oscillospiraceae bacterium | reverse complement strand
ATGCGGGCGTTCAGGCACAGATCGGTCAGCCGGTCCGGGTAGAAGTTGCACACGCCGATGGCCCGGATCTTCCCGGCCTCGTACAGCTCCTCCATGGCCCGCCAAGCGCCGTAGTAGTCGTTCATGGGCTGGTGGATCAGATACAGGTCCAGGTAGTCCAGCCCCAGCTTCTCCATGGAAGTCTCGAAGGCTTTCTTGGCGTTCTCATACCCGGCGTCCTGAATCCAGAGCTTGGTGGTGATGAACAATTCCTCCCGGGGGATACCGCTCCCCCGAATGGCCGCGCCCACCGCTTCCTCGTTGAAATAGGCGGCGGCAGTGTCGATGAGACGGTAGCCCACGGAAAGGGCGTCGCGCACCGCCTGCTCACAGACGGCGGCCTCCGGCACCTGAAATACACCGAAGCCCTCCAGCGGCATTTTGACTCCATTTGACAAAGTGACATATTCCATCATAAATTCCTCCTGTCTTGCATTGCATGATTTACACTCACGATTTCATTATGCTATAATGAAATTGACTTGCGGCTTTCTCTTTGCAGTTCACAGTATAGCAGGCTCTGTTTTCGATGAACACTACAGGCTTTTTATACTGCATAAGCGTCCATTTATGCTAAGGAGGACACATGGATATTACGGACCTGGAATACTTCAAGATCATTGCGGAGAGCGGTTCTCTGACAAAGGCCGCGCAGCAGCTCCACATCACTCAGCCGGCTATGAGCACCATGCTCAAAAAGCTGGAAGAGGAATTGGGAGTAGAGTTATTTAACCGCAGCCCGAATCGAATCCATCTGAACAAGGCCGGGGAGGTCGCGCTCGTCCATGTGAATACCATCCTGCGGAACGTGGAGCAGCTGAAAGCCGACGTGCTCAGCGCCGCCCGGCAGAGCCAGACCCTCTCTATCGCTTTCTGTGACCAGGGCGTCCGGTGGTTTTCCGCACCCCGGTTTTCTGTGGCTCATCCGGAGGTCCGAGTAAACGACGACCTATACGAGGGCGATGACGCGGTGGAACTCCTCCGTGAGCGGGTCTATGACTTGATGGTCACGCCGCAGAAAATACAGGATGCCCGTATCCAAAGCCTGCCCTTTCTGCCCGATCAGGTGTATCTCTCCGTCCCGGAAGACAGCAATCTGGCGGACCGGGACAGCATTTCCATCCGGGAGATCCCAGCGCAGGCGCTGCTGTATCCCCAGATCGGTGGGTACTTTATGACGCAGATCGAAAAGGTCATCACGGAAAATCATCTGCCTCTCACACTGGTGAAGAACAACTACAATGTCACCCAGCACCTGATCCGCACCACCAATTTTCTCGCCACCATTTCCACCTTGTCCATGGATCTGCGCAACGACGGAACCCACCGCAGATTGATCCCCATGACCGACCCGGAACTGAACGTGCTCTATTATATCTCCTATCTAAAAAACAACCGGGAGAAGGTAAAGGCGTTCCTGCAATGGGGGACGGATTGCAAAGTCCCGAATGAGGAAATGGAACGCGGATAAATCCGTGGCATAGAGGCCGACGAAAACGCAAGGCAGGCGCCATGACAGCGCCTGCCTTGTGCCATATCATCCATCGTCAAAGCCGCATCTTCAAAATCGGATAGGGCCTGCCCTGCTCGTCCAGCTCCGACCGCTGGCAGACGCAAAAACCCATGTGCTCATAAAAGCCCCGGGCCTGGGGGTTCTGCTCGTTGACCGTGACCTCCCGGATGTCAAAGCGCTCCATGCCGTACTGGACCAGCTTTCTGCCCAGCCCCTTCCCGCGCTCCTCCGGGGCCAGAAACAGCATCTCCAGCTTCCGGCCGTCAACACCCAGGAAGCCCGCGGGCGCCCCGTCCGCTCTCCACGCGACGACCAGGTGGGGGATCTCCCGGAGGGCCTGGGGCACGTAGGGTTTGATCTCCGCAACTTCATCGGCGGACAAAAACAGGTGGGTTGCCCGGACCGATCGCTCCCACACCTCCAGCAGCTGATGCATCAGCTGGGGCGTCCGGTCGGTGATCTCGGTGATTTCTTGGTACATCGTCGTGTCCCTCCTTGCGGGAAAATCCTGACGCTATCATACAGGAGCGGGGGCGGGAAAGTCAAGGGAGCGCGCGAATCCCCGCTGCGCCGGCGAAACTGCCGCGGATCAACGCCGGCCGTTCCAGCTGCGCGGTAAACTTCTCCCTGCACGCCGCATCTTGCGGCACAGCAAAAGCCCTGTTCAGCGCAAAACTGAACAGGGCTTTTTGCTTCGGCTCCTGGTGCGCACTGGGCGCCGCCCAGCCGCCTTTACAACTTGGCCAGCAGGCTGTCCCGGTCCAACCCGGCGATGCCGAGGGACTCCAGTGTGCGGCCCTCTTTGCGGAAGTCCCGCTTCACCAGGGCCCCGCACAGGGTGATCACCGCGTCCATGATGGGGGTGGGGACGCCGGCGGCCCTGCCCAGCTCGGCGATGGGCACCAGCCCCATGGGCACGTCCTCCACCACCAGCCGGGAGTCCAGCACGGCGGGCGCCATGATGGAGGCGTGGGCCTGGGCCATGTGGCACAGGTCGGACATCCGCTCCGCCTGGCAGTGGTAGTAGTGGACATAGGCGTCCCGCAGGCTGAGGATGTCCAGGCCGTAGGCCCTGCCCACCGCCACCCGCTCCTGGTCCATCTGCTCCACCACGTCGCCCACGGCGGGGGTGATGCCGTCGAAGTAGTGGCGGAATTTCTCGCCGCTCTCGATGCGCCCGGCGTTGAGCAGGACAGGCAGGGGGTGAACCACGGTGTTCATGTTGTTCAGGCTGGTCTCCAGCACATTGGCGGCGGGAATCAGCTGGGGATATACATCGGCCAGATCGTCGAGGATGGCCTGGGTATCGCCGGCGGGCAGCGCGGCCAGAGACAGCTCATCCTTCACCCCGGAGATGGTGGCGACCCCGTCGTGGGCCCGGGCGGCGTAGAACAGGCTGTTGGTCTCACACAGGCGCACCTTGGCGGTACAGCCGGCCTTGTTCCAGATGGCCCGGAACTCCAGGGCCCCGCCGGTGGCGCCGGGACAGACCACGACGGTCTGTCCGTCCTCCAGGCAGCCGGCCAGCTGCTGGGCCACATAGGCGTGGGCAAAGGCGGGCAGCACCACAAAGATGACCTGCGCCCCCCGCACCGCCTGGGCCACGTCCTCACAGACCAGGTCCAGCTGGGCAAATCCGGTCGCGTCCACGCCCTCCAGCTGGATGCCCCCCCGCTTCCGGATGGGCTCCAGCACCTGGGGGAAGCGGTCATAGAGGGTGACGCGCTTTCCCTTCAGCTTCAGATAGGCGGAGATGGCCTGGCCGCCGTTGCCGGCGCCCAGCACCGCAAAATTCTGTTTCATGTCCCTGTGCCCTCTCTCTTACTCGTCGAAGGCGAAGGTCTCGCCCATGCCCAGGGAGAAGGCCTTGCGGTAGGCGATACCGGCCACGGCCACGTCCAGGCAGCCCATGCCGATGGGCACCACCAGCAGCTTCTGATCGGCTACGCTGCCGGGGTCCTTCTGGCCGGCGGCCAGCTCGCCCACGGTGCAGAACACGCTGTCCTCGGTGATCTTGCCCTCCTCGGCCAGGTGCTTCAGGTTGCCCCGGTGGAGGCACTGGCCCACGTGGTCGCAGATCAGCTTGTCCGCGCCCAGGATGGCCTGGTCGTCGCACTCCTGATAGGAGCCCATGGCAAAGTAGACGGTGCCCTTCTCCAGCCACTCGCCCTTGAGGAAGGCCTTGGTGGCGGGGGTGACGGTGACGACGGCGTCGGCCTTGGCGGCCTTCTCCGGGGAGTCCACCAGGATGATCTCCCCCTGGACCTGATCCTTCATGTCCTCCTTGAACTTGGCGGCCGCGGCGGGCACGGGGTCATAGACATACAACTTCTCCACATTGAAGATGGTGGTCAGCGCCTGCGTCTGGGTGCGGCCCTGCACGCCGGCGCCGTACAGGCCCACGGTGATGTCCTTCTTGTCCTTGAGCAGATAGCGCAGAATCACGGCGGTCTGGGCCCCGGTGCGCATGTTGGTGATCCACGCCCCGTCCATGACGGCCAGGAAGTCGCCGTAGTTGGGGTGGACCAGCATGATCAGCGCGTTGATGAAGGGGCGGCCGATCTCTCTGCGGCCCTTGCCCCAGCCGCCGGCCCACTTCTGACCGGCCATATCCTGCCACGCGATATAGGCGGGCATGGCGTTCAGAGACGCCTTATAGGGCAGGTTGGTGGGTTCGCTGTCCCCCAGGTTCAGGTTCAGCTTGGTGGGATTCAGCGTCTTGCCCTCCCCCAGGTCCACAAAGGTCTTGTCCACAATGTCGATGACATCCTGCATGGAAATGAGCTTGCGGATGTCGGACTCCTTGAGCAGCATGGTATTCATATCAATCGTTCCTCCTTTTGAACGCTCAGGGTTGGCTTACTTGTTTTTGCGCGACACGGCGCAGGCCACCAGCAGGCAGATCAGAGAGGCAAGAATGCCGTAGATGGCGTAGGGCATCTGGATACCGAAGATGGGGGGCAGGGAGTCTTCAAACGCCTGGGCCAGGCCGCAGCCGACCACGCCGCCCACCATGCCGGCGATGCCGGCGGCGGGGGTGAGGATGTTCCGCTTCCGGAAGGCATAGCCGCAGTAGATGGGCACCAGCAGGCCGGAGGCGGAGTAGGCATAGGAGGCCACAATCAGGTCCAGCACCCGCGGGAAGGCGATGGCCAGGGCGGTGGCCGCCACGGCCACGCCCACCGTGCAGATGCGGGAGACCGACAGCAGCTTCTTGTTGCTGGCCTGCGGGTTGATGAACTGGCGGTAGATGTCCTCCGTCAGGTTGACGGACACCGACTGGAGCGCGCTGTCGGCGGTGGAGATGATGGTGGTGGCGATGAAGCCGCTGAACAGAGCCAGCGTCCAGGTGGGGATCTGGGTCAGGAACCAGCCGCTGGCCATCTCCCCATCTATGGTGGGATTCAGGACCCGGACGACGTTGCCCACGATGACCACCCACAGCTCGATGCCGGCGATGAGAATGCCGCCGATGATCAGGGTGCGGCGGGCGTTCTTGGCCGAGTTGGCGGCGCACACCCGCTGGAGGGTCATCTGGTTGGTCATCATGCCGGGGGTGGCGGCGATGAACCACAGGGCGGTGGTGGCAAAGCCGGCGGAGAGCAGGCCGCCGGGGAAGGACAGGACCTCCGGGTCGGGGTGATTGGCCACGACGTTCTCCCAGCCGCCGCCCATGTTCAGGGCCTGCCAGCCGGTGAGGACGCACAGCACCAGCATCAGCACACCGAAGACGAAGTCGCTCCAGGCCACCGAGTTGAAGCCGGCGGGAATGGTGAAGATGACGCAGATGACCACCAGCAGCACCGTGAGCACCTGGACGTTGATGCCGGTGATCTCGGTGTACAGGTTGGCAAAGGCGGTGGCCTGGGAGGCAATCCAGCCGAAGGGCACCACCATGGCCATCAGGGCGCCCACCAGCTGGAGGAACTTGTTCTTCCCGTAGACCCTGTTCAGAATGTCCGGGATGGTGGTGAACTCGTTCTCCCGCAGCCAGGCGGCGATGATGGCCATGATAAAGCAGCCGGCCGCGCCGCACACGCCGTAGGTCAGGGGGGCGATGCCGAAGTCAAAGCCGATGCCCACATGGCCCACCAGCACGCCGCCGCCCACCAGGGTGGCGAACTGGGTGAACACGATCACGTAGGAGGGCAGCTGACGGCTTCCCACCGCCCAGTCCTCCACCGTCTTGGTCCGGCGCTGGAAGTAGATGGCGATTCCCAGACCGATCAGCATGACCAGCGCCGTGCTGACCAGCACCAGCAGGGTACCGCCTGCGTTTGTAGATACTGGCATATAGTTTCCTCCTTCTCTCAGCTCGCAGAGGAATGGATTCCCCTGGATAGTTTGTCATTATAGCGCGCTAGATTGATTTCGTCAATTCTTTCTGTGACGGAAACAAATTGTTTTTGTCAGCAGTCAGAATCGACTGGACCGGCCTGCGGAGCCGCGCGGCGGAAAACCGCGGACGCCGCCCTTGCTGCCGCCCCCGTTTCATGGTACAATAGCCGCAGGCCGGGCCTTTGCGCCCCCTGAGACAGCGGGAAAACTCAAACCGTTCTGAAAGGCGAGGCGTTCTCATGAAAAAATGCAGGATCACCGTCATGCGCATCACCCGATACGAAGACCTGATGGACCGGTACGAAAACCCCATCTCCCACGCCTGCGGCATGGCGGAGGGCCAGGCCTTTGTGGCCAACGGCTGGGAGAAGCCGGAGGGCTTCTGTCAGAGCGCCTGGGACACGCTGTCCCCCTTCGTGCTGGCTCTGAGCCACGGCGGGGAGAACTTCTACGACGGCTGGATGAAAAATCCCCGGTCCGCCATGCTCTCCTGCAACGACGGCTTCCGCCCGGTGAGCTTCCTGGTGGAGGCCCTGGACGAGGACGCGGAGGGGAGGGGGGACCCGGCATGAAGACCGCCGTCTGTTATTATTCCCGGCACCACGGGAACACCCGGAAGGTCCTGGAGACCATGGCCCGGGAGGACGAGCTGGACCTGATCGACGTCACCGCCCGGCAAGCTGTCCGGCTGGAGGGATACGACCGGATCGGTTTTGCCTCCGGCGTGTACTATGGGAAGTTCCACCCCAGCGTCCCGGCCTTTGCCCGGCAGTATCTGCCGGAGGG
Organism: uncultured Oscillospiraceae bacterium; assembly: GCA_944385645.1. Taxonomy (GTDB): domain Bacteria; phylum Bacillota; class Clostridia; order Oscillospirales; family Oscillospiraceae; genus Lawsonibacter. Next base: position 720 of record CALWYA010000075.1, on the reverse strand, counting down.
GAAGCCGGTATTCTTCCTGTGCACCTACGGGGCCTCCCGGGGAAAGAGCCTGGGGGAGATGGAGGCCGTCGCCCGAGAGAAGTACTGCCCGGTGCTGGGGACCTTCGGGTGCAGGGGCTACGACACCTTCGGACCCCTGAAGCTGGTGGGGGGCATCGCCAAGGGGCACCCCAATGGGCGGGACCTGGAAAACGCCAAAAAGTTTTGGAGACAGATGAAGGACAGCCTGGGCTGAGCGCCCAGGCTGTCCTTTCTCTCTGTCACTTGGCCCAGCGGACCACCGCGTCCCGCAGGAAGCGGGCGCAGCCGGGCACGGCCCTGTCGTAGTAGGCCGTGAACCTGGGGTCGTCCACATAGAGCGCCGCGATCCCCCGGTGCTTGTCCGGCTCATACCGGTTCCCGGTAATGGTGAGCCACCGGCGGTGGAGGGCGGTGATGGCTTCGCCCTCCGACCCCTCCGGGGAGAGCCCGGCTCGGACGGCGGCCTCCAGGCGGGCCTGGATCTCCTGTCCCAGCTCGGTCCACTCCCGGTACTGCTCCACCGTCAGATTCCGCAGGGCGCTCTGGGCGGCGCCCACCATGTCATCCCCGTACTTCTCCCGGGCCTCCTTGCCGTAGACCTGCTCATACCGGGTCAAAACCTGCTGTTTCAGCGCCTCGAACTTCTGCTCGTCGCTCATGATTTCCTTCCTTTCCTCGCATCGGATGGTGTCCCTGACC
>CALWYA010000074.1 GCA_944385645.1 uncultured Oscillospiraceae bacterium | reverse complement strand
GAGGGCCGCTGGCGGCTGACGCCCAGGGGATTTTTGGTCTCCAACCAGCTGATCGGAGACCTGCTGGAGCGGCAGGAGCAGGCGTCGTTCCAGGATCTGCTGCCCCGGGCCCGGGAGCGGTATGTCCCCAAACAGGAGAAGTGATGTGCATATTCCGGACAGGAAAGCGGAAAAATTTTTCCTGTGCGCTGTCTCAAATGACAATTTGTCCGCCCCCATGTAAAATTGGTTGCCAGGTGGACATAATAGTGCTATAATATATGCGCCTTATTGGGCCTGTCTGCCGAAAATGGCAGTCTATTCCATGATTTTACATACGGGACAGACCGTATTGGACGATTGAAAATCCCAGGCATGTAAATGCAGAGAGGGTGCACGACTTGACCAAGTATCAGATCCACGGGGGGAACCCCCTTCACAGGACCATCCAGATCAGCGGCGCGAAGAACGCGGCGGTGGCCATCATCCCCGCCGCCCTGCTGGTGGACGGCACCTGCCGGATTGAAAATATACCGCAGATCAGCGACGTGACTTTGATCCTCCAGATCCTCCAGGAGCTGGGGGCGGACGTGCGCACGGTGAACCGGACCACGGTGGACGTGGACTGCTCCCGGGTGCGCAACCGCCAGGTGCCCTATGAGCTGGCCCGGAAGATCCGCGCCAGCTACTACCTGGTGGGGGCCCTGCTGGGCCGTTTCGGCTGGGCGGAGGTGCCCCTGCCCGGGGGCTGTGACCTGGGCGGCCGGCCCATCGACCAGCACATCAAGGGCTTTGTGGCCATGGGGGCCGAGGTGGAGGTGCGCAACGGGCTGATCTACGCCCAGGTGCCCGACCGGGGCCGCCTGACCGGGGGGCAGGTCTACCTGGACATGGTGTCCGTGGGGGCCACCATGAACATCATGCTGGCCGCTGTGCTGGCCAGCGGCATGACCGTCATCGAGAACGCCGCCAAGGAGCCCCACATCGTGGACCTGGCCAATTTCCTCAACTCCATGGGGGCCGACATCATGGGCGCCGGCACCGACGTCATCAAGATCCGCGGGGTGGAGCGCCTCCGGGGAGGCGCCTACTCCATCATCCCCGACCAGATCGAGGCGGGCACCTATATGGCCGCCGTGGCCGCCGCCGGGGGCGAGGTGCTCATCCAGAACGTCATCCCCAAGCACCTGGACTGCATCACCGCCAAGCTGGTGGAAATGGGGGTGGAGGTGGAGGAGCGGGACGACGCCGTCCTGGTCCGCCGGAACGGCCCTCTGAACCGGGTGAATGTGAAGACCATGCCCTATCCTGGCTTCCCCACCGATATGCAGCCCCAGATCGCCGCGGTGCTCTGTCTGGCCCGGGGGACCAGCGTCCTCATCGAGGGGGTCTGGGACAACCGGTACCGCTATGTGGACGAGTTCCGCCGCATGGGGGCCCGCATCCAGGTGGACGGCAAGGTGGCCGTCATCGAGGGGGTGGGCGGCCTCACCGGCGCCCCCGTCCACGCCTGTGACCTGCGGGCGGGCGCCGCCATGGTCATCGCCGGCCTGGCCGCTCAGGGGGTCACCGAGATCGACGGCATCCACCACATCGAGCGGGGCTATGAGACCCTGGTGGAGAAGCTGTCCGGCGTGGGGGCCGACATCCGGGTGATCTTCGTCCCCGATGAGGAGAGCCAGAGCCAGGTGGGATAGGCCAGAGTGAAGAGTTAAGAGTGAAGAGATAGGAGATAGCAGATAGGAGATAGGAGTTGACGATTTGTCCTCCGGGTATCTCCTATCTTCTATCTCCTAACTCCTATCTCGCGGAGAGGGAGGATATTCGTTGCTGACATACACGACCCTGGCCAGCGGCTCCGGCGGGAACGCGGCCCTAGTGTCCTGCGGGGACACCCACGTGCTGCTGGACGCGGGCATCTCCGCCCGGCGCATCACCGCCGCCCTACGGGGGCTGGGGGTGGAGCCGTCCCGCCTGCGGGGGGTGGTGGTCACCCACGAGCACAGCGACCACGTGGCCGGCCTGGCCACCCTGGCCAAACAGCTGCGCCTGCCGGTATACGCCACCTGCCCCACTCTGGACAGACTGCGCCCCCGGGTCCCTTTCCTGGAGGAGCTGGGCCGGGTGTTCGAGCCGGGGGAGGGCTTCCCCCTGGGAGAGCTGTGGGTGGACTCCTTCCCCACCAACCACGACGCGGCGTGCAGCGTGGGGTACACCTTTACCGGGGACGGGGGTAAGGCGGCGGTGGCCACCGACCTGGGCCGCCTCACCCCGGAGGTGCTCCGGGCGGCGGAGGGCTGTGACCTGCTGGTGTGCGAGACCAACCACGACGAGGAGCGGGTCCGCACCGGCCCCTACCCCTACCCGCTGAAGGAGCGCATCCTGGGCCCCTGGGGCCACCTGTCCAACGAGACAGGGGCCGAGCTGGCCGCCCGGGCGGTGGCCGGCGGGGCCCGGACAGTGATTTTGGCCCACCTGTCCGCCGAGAACAACACCCCGGAGCTGGCCCGGGCGGCGGTGTGCCGCCGGCTGGCGGAGCTGGGCTGTGACCCGGAGCGGGACGTCCGGTTGACGGTGGCCCCCCGGGACGAGGCGGGTCCTTCCTTCCGGCTGGAGCGGGGGGCGGCGGTATGCTGAGCGTCCATCTCATCTGCGTGGGCAAGCTGAAGGAGAAGTTTTACCAGGCGGCCTGCGCCGAGTATGTCAAGCGGCTGGGGGCCTACTGTAAGCTGACGGTCACCGAGCTGCCCGAGGAGAAGCTGCCCGCCGACCCCTCCCAGGCTCAGATCACCCAGGCCCTGGCCCGGGAGGCCCAGGCCATCCGGGCCAAGCTCCCCGCCGGCGCCAGCCTGGCCGCCCTGTGCGTGGAGGGGAGGGAGCGGTCCAGCGAGGACTTCGCCCGCCTCCTGGCCGACTGGGCCCAGGGGCCCCAAAAGCACCTGGTGTTCCTCATCGGCGGCTCCTACGGTCTGGACGAGGGGCTGAAGGGGGAGGCCTGGCAGCGTCTGTCCATGTCCCCCATGACCTTTCCCCACCACCTGGCCCGGGTGATGCTGCTGGAGCAGCTGTACCGGGCCTTTAAGATCAACGAGGGGTCGTCCTATCATAAGTAAAAAATGGCCGGGACCGTCTGTACGGTCCCGGCCATCGTTTGTGTCCGCCATATCCGCTGCGGCGGGATTCATATCCCCGTCAGGTCGAAGGGCGGGGTGTACTCCTCCCTGGCGCTGGTGCGCTCCTGGGTGAAGCCGTCCAGGCCCAGGTTCTCCATGTACTCCCGGGCGGCGCGCATCTCCCCCGGCCGCAGCCGGCGGTTCAGCTCCGGGCAGGCGGACAGGTCCCCCCAGGGGGTGTACTGGCTCATGAGGGAGAACAGCACCGTCCCCGGGGGAAACTCCCGGGATACCCAGTCCATGACCGCCTTGGCCTGCCCCACCTGGCCGGGGAGGATCAGGTGCCGGATCACCGTCCCCCGGCGCAGCAGGCCGTCTCCGTCGAACTGGCAGGGCCCGGTCTGCCGGACCATCTCCCGGATGGCGGCGGCGGCCATCTCCGGGTAGTCGGGGGCGGCGGAGTACCGCCCGGCGGTGTCCGGATCCAGGTATTTCAGGTCGGGCAGGTAGACGTCCACCAGCCCCTTCAGGGCGCGCAGGGTCTCCACCCGGTCATAGCCCCCCGAGTTCCACACCACGGGCACCGGGAGGGGGTGCCGGATCAGCAGGGTCCGGACCGCGTGGGAGAAGTGGGTGGGGTTGACGAAGTTGATGTTGTGGGCCCCCTGGGCGATCAGCTCGTCGCAGATCTGGACCAGCCGCTCCAGGGAGACCGCCTTTCCGAAGTCCCGGTGGCTGATCTCCTGGTTCTGGCAGAACACACAGCCCAGGGAGCAGCCCGAGAAGAAGATGGTCCCGGAGCCCCGGGAGCCGGAGATGGGGGGCTCCTCCCAGTGGTGGAGGGCGGCCCGGGCCGCCACCGGCACGCTGGGCATCCGGCACCGGCCCAGCCCCCGGGTCTCGTCCCGCAGGGCCCCGCACCGGCGGGGACAGAGATTACAGATCACGGCGGGCCCACTCCTCTCGCCGGCGGTAGACGCACTCCACCATCCCGTTTTGTTCTTCGATCTGCTCCAGCGCCAGTTTTTTGGGGGCGGCCAGAGGGCCGAACAGGGGGACGCCGCCCCCAAGCAGGATGGGGAGGATGGTCAGACGCAGCTGATCCACCAGGTCCAGTGCCAGGGCCTGCCGGGCCAGATCGGCCCCGCCGCACAGCCAGATGTCCCGCCCCGGGCGGGTCCTCAATTCCCGGGCCAGCCGGTCCAGGGGGGCGTCGGTGAACCGGACCCCCGCCGGGACCCCGACCCCGGGAGCAGGCCGGTGAGTGAACACATAGGTCTCCAGCCCCTCATAGGGCCAGACCCCGGGGGAGAGCTGCTGTGTCACCTGGTCATAAGTGGTGCGGCCCATCCAGACGGTGTCTACCGTCTGGATAAACTGGGCATAGCTCCCCTCCCGCCGGTCCGACGGGTCCTGGCCCTCCATCCAGTCCACCCCGCCGGCCCGGTCGGCCACGAAACCGTCCAGGCTCATCCCCAGGTACAGTACGATGCGGCGCATGGTCTCTCCTCCTGACAGTCAGAATTCCCCCAGCCGCCGGGCCACCAGGGGGGTAAAGGCCTGAAAGGCGTTGGGGACGGCGTAGGTGTCCCGCAGCTCTGCCCGGCTCGCCCACACCCAGCCCTCCGGGAGGTCCGGCCCGTCCAGCTCCCCCGTCCAGGCGGTCATGTGCCACTCCACATGGGTGAAGATGTGCTTTCCCGTCCCCGCCCGGGCCAGGGCCCGGGGGGCCGGCCCCCACCGCTCCGGCCAGTTGGCGCCGTCGGCCAATTCGCAGGGGTACTCCCAGAGGCCGGACAGCAGGCCGGTCTCCGGCCGCCGGCGCAGGGCCACCTGGTCCCCCCGGAACAGGAGGTAGACGGCCCGCTCCTCCACCCGCCGGGCCTTCTTGGGGGCCTTCACGGGCAGCTCGCCGGTGCGGCCCTCCCGATACGCCCGGCAGAAGCCCGCCGCCGGGCAGCGGTCGCACAGGGGGGCGCCGTTGGGCAGACAGACGGTGGCCCCCAGCTCCATCATGGCCTGGTTGAACTCCCCCGGGGCGTCCAGGGGGATGAGGGGGGCCAGGGCGGCGGTCACCTTTTTCTTCATGGCGGGGGAGGAGATGTCCCCACCGTCTCCGGTGATCCGGGCAACGACCCGGAGCACGTTGCCGTCCACCGCCGGCACGGGGAGGTGGAAGGCGATGGAGGCGATGGCCCCGGCGGTGTAGTCCCCCACCCCCGCCAGGGCCCGGATGGCCTCATAGGTGCGAGGGAAGACCCCGCCGTGCTCCTCCATGATCTGCCGGGCGGTCTTCTGCAGGTTCCGGGCCCGGCTGTAATAGCCCAGCCCCTGCCACAGCTTCATCAGCCGCTCCTGGGGCAGATCGGCCAGGGCGGCCACGTCGGGGGCCGCCTCCAGGAAGCGGCGGTAGTAGTCCAGCACCGCCGTCACCCGGGTCTGCTGGAGCATGATCTCGGACACCCACACGTGGTAGGGGGTGGGGTCGCTGCGCCAGGGCAATACCCGGGCGTGCTCCCGGTACCACAGCAGCAGGGGAATAGGCAGCTGTTCCAGTTCGTCCACGGCGGGGCCTCCTCGGGGTGAGATTTCCTCCATCATACACTTTTTTCCGCCCCGGCGCAACCGGGGAGAGGATATAACCAAATCAAAATACGGTACATAACCCATTTGGGGATGGCATTTTCTCCCCCGGGGTGGTAAAGTCTTGTTCAGAGAAAGGGTTAAAAATTTAACGATGTGCCGGCTGCCGCTCTTGCCGGCCCGCCGTTGGATCAGACCCGGACTCGATCATTCCTTTTTCATCCATCCTTCCAGATCAAAGCCAAAAAGGAGGTGCCGGTTCGGCGCCTCCTTTTGGTTTTTATTTTACCTTTTTGTTTCGCAAAAATTTCTTTCGTGTGTTCCCGCCCCCTGCGGGGGCGGGAACACCAAGGGAAAATTTGAACGCGGGCACACAAATCGTAATGAGGAAAAGGGGACGCCCGAAGGCGTCCCCTTGGGAAGAACTTCTCCCTCAGAAGTCAATGCGGCGGCCCTCCTCGGCGGACTGATAGGCGGCATACATGATCTTGGCGGTCTCATAGGCCAGGTCGAAGCCGGAGGCGGGCTCCCGGTCATAGGCCACCGCCTCCATGAAGTCCTGGAGCTCGCCCATGTAGCCCCGGATGACCTCGTCGGAGACGAAGGCGCCGTTCCAGCCCAGCTTGGAGGGGAGCATCTCCCCCAGCACCACATCCTCCAGACCGTCCTCGTCCAGGAAGTAGGTGTTCAGCAGGTCGGGAGGGGTGATCTGGCAGCGCAGGGCGCTGTCGTTGCAGAACACGTCCACCGTGTTCTGGGTGCCGCCCAGCACGGTGTCGCTGGCGATGGTCAGACACTTGGTGCCGTCGGAGAAGGTGACGGTGACGGCGGCGTAGTCCTCCACGTCCTGGGGCCGGGCGGAGATGTGGCGGTGCTCATGCTCGGTGAGGCAGGCGGTGGTGGTGCCCACGTCGGCGGACACGCTCTTGACGGTGATGGTCTCCCCCCGGGCCTGGGCCTCCTGCTGCTTCAGCCACAGCATCCCGCTGAGGGGGTGGGTGCCGTTGCGGACCAGCTGGCCGCCGCCCGTCTTGTTCCACAGGCCGGCTACCGGGGAGCTGGACCCCTTCAGCCCCACGAAGCCCTGGAGGAACAGGATCTTGCTCTTCTTGGCCCGGACCAGCTGGGCGCTGCGCTGGATGGGGGTGGCGTAGACGAAGTTCTCGGCGTACATGAACTTCTTCCCGGTCTCCTCCACCACCGCCTTCAGCTCATCCATGGAGCGCAGCACCTCCTGGTACATGAAGGCCTTGGGGGTGGTCTTGCCCACGTTCTCCTCCCCCTTCTTGCCGAAGTAGCCGGTGAGGGGCTTCTCGCAGATCACGTGCTTGCCCGCCCGCATGGCCTGGATGGCCATGGGGATATGGACGAAGGGGGGAGTCACGATGTCGATGACGTCGATCTCCGGGTCGGCGAGCATCTCCTGGAAGTCGGCGGTGATCTGCTCATAGCCGAACTCCTCCTGGACCTGCCGGGCCAGGTCGGTGTTCAGGTCGCAGATGGTCTTCAGCCGCACCCGGACCCCGGACACCTTCTTATAGCCGTTGCCGTGGAGCCGGGCGGCGTAGCCCGCCCCCAGGGTGCCCACTACCACAGTTTTGGTCTCGTTGTTCATGCTGTATGTCCTCCTTTTGATTGGCCTCCGCTCCCCGAGGGGCTTGGGCAGTATGCACAGCCTGCGGGGAATGGAGGGCTTAAATTTTGCCTCTGGCGCCATTATATAAGACATGCTATAATAAGTCAAATACCAGAAAATCGCGGTTTTGATAGTTTGAAACTATGACAGACTCTGTCCCCCTCCGGAGAGGGGGCGGGGCGGCGGGAGGCGGCGGCATGACCCTCAATCAGATGACCTATTTCAGGATGCTGGCGGAGACCGGCCACATGGG
>CALWYA010000073.1 GCA_944385645.1 uncultured Oscillospiraceae bacterium | reverse complement strand
GGCTGCGTTTCTGAAACAGGCCGGTCTGTGTAAGCCGCCTTTGATCTTTGCCGTGGAGAACCGGGAGGGGGCCTGGTGGAGTACCCCTGCCAGAACCGCAACGCCGCCGGGGTGGCCAACGCCCTCATCGCCGCCGAGCTGGCCCTGAGCGGCGTGCGCCAGCTCATCCCCTTTGACGAGATGCTGGACGCTATGTACGCCGTGGGCCGGCGCCTCCCCATCGAGCTGCGGGAGACCGCCCTGGGGGGCTGCGCCGCGGCCCCCTCCGCCTGCGCCGCCTGCGGCGGCTGCGGCTGAACCCAGCAGACAGAGCAAAAGGACCTGTGCCGGCCGGCACAGGTCCTCGGTCTTTTATGGAAAATTCGCTCAGCCCTCCAGCGCCCCCTGGGCGGCCTCGTAGTCGTTGGCCACCACCAGCAGCACGGTGTTCCCCTGGCAGGAGACCAGGGCGGACTCCAGCTTGGGGATCTCGGCGGGGCGGTAGTCCCGGTTGGAGGTGATCTGGTTCTGGACATAGCTCTCCAGGGCCTTGCGCCCCTGGTCGGCCTGATCCTCCCCGGCAAAGACCAGCACGGCCCCCTCCTCACAGGTGGCCCCGGAGGAGCGCAGCACGGCGCAGTCGGTCAGGTCCTCCCGGCTCAGGCCGTAGTCGGCCAGCCGGTACAGGGCAAAGGCGGTGTCCCCGTCCAGCTCCTCCAGCGTCTCGGAGAAGGCGCCGGCGTCGGCCATGGCCTGGACCTGGTCGGGGGAATAGGCGGACTGTTCGCTCTCCCCGCCGCCGCAGGCGGTCAGGGCCAGAGTGAGGACCAGGGCCAGGACAAGACTTACGATCTTTTTCATCTTCATCGCTCCTATCAGGTAGTCTGGGCGGCGTCGCCCTCCGCGCCGGCCACGCCGCCGGGGTACAGGGTGTCGAAGTCCACGGTGTGGGTCTTGAGGTACTCCAGCCACCGCTGGCAGTACTCCTTGGACAGGTGGACGCCGTCGTGGCTGCCCTCGGCGGGGAGGGCGCCGTTCTCGTCCACGAACACCGAGTACAGGTCCAGATAGACCACCTGTTTCTCCTGGGCCGCCTGCTTCATCAGGTCGTTGTAGACCCGCAGGTGGTCGTTGGTCAGATAGGTCCGGCCGGTGGTGGCGGCGATCTGCTCCTCGTTCAGGGGGATGAGCCCCTGGATGTAGATGACGGCGTTAGGCTGGAGCTTGCGGATTTCGTCGATGGCCTTGCAGTAGTTGTCATAGAAGCCCTGGTCGTCGAAATAGCCCAGCTCGTTGACCCCCAGGGACAGATAGACCTTGCCGTACTGCTCCAGGGCCAGGGCCTCCAGCAGGGTGTACTCCACCCCGTCGATGGTCAAGGCCTTCTTCTCCTCCAGCTTGAAGATGGACAGGCCGTTGGAGGTCAGGTTCGTGCCGGTGCCGATGCCGCTGTAGATCATGAAGCCGTCGGTGCGGGAGTCGCCCACAAAGGCGGCGTCGTCAAAGTAGCTGTTGTCCACCGGCTCCGACTGGGGGGCGGGCTGGGAGAAGTCGTAGGCCGGGACCTGGGGCTGGACCTGCTGCGGCTCCTCCGGGACAGGGGCGCCCTCGTCGGGGGCGCTCTGGTCGGGGGCGGAGGCGTCGGGCTGGGGGGCCAGGACCTCCTGGGCCGACTGGTCGGCGGAGGAGGAGCCCTCCGGCAGCGGGGCGGAGCGGTCGATCCGCTGGCAGGCGGTCAGGGAGAGGGCCAGGGCGGCCAGCAGCGCCGCGGCGGCCAGCCGGGCGGGACGGGAACGTGATACCATGCAAACCTCCTATGTCAGTCAGACCGGGGACGGGAACGCCGTCGGGCCCGGTCGAATTTCCACACGGTTAACAGAATACCACATTTCAATAAAAAAGCAAGTTACGAATCGGTGACAATTTTCCCCGATTTTCTCCCGGAGATTGGGCGGGTTTTGGGGTTTCTCCCCGATTTTTCCGCTTTTCCGGCCTCGCCACCGCCAGGGGCTGCCCCGGCCGGCAAAAGCGCCCCGCCGGGGACCGGCGGGGCGCGGAGCGGTTATCGCGTTTTCAGGCCCGGACGCCGGCGGGCAGGCGGTCGGCGGGGATATAGGCCCGCAGGGCGGACACCCGGGGCAGGGCGGACAGCAGCAGCTGTCCCAGCGCCACACAGGCGGCCAGCTCCCCCACCCCCACGGTGAAGGCGTTGAAGGCGTAGGCCGCGCCGAAGCCCGGGCCGAAGCCGGTCTGGTACCAGGCGCACTCCGCCCCCACGATGACGGCGTTGCACACCACCGGGGGCAGGGAGGCCAGCCAGCGGTTGGGCATCCGCCGGGTCAGCCAGCAGGCCAGCAGGGTGGCGGCGGTGCCGAACACCATATCCAGGGCGAAGGGGGAGAACAGGTTGGCGATGAAGCAGCCCACCACCAGTCCCGGAGTGGCCGCCGGAAACAGGAAGGGCAGGACGGTGAACGCCTCGGACAGCCGGCACTGGATGCCCAGGTACTGGGGGATGGGCAGGGTCACCGTCAGGACGGTGTACACCGCCGCCAGGATGGCGGCAAAGGTCAGGTCGCGCAGGGGAAACTTGGATTTGGACATAAAAAAACCTCCATTTTTTGTTTAGAGAACGGCGGGAACACCCGCCGAACGAACACAGAGGGCACTCGGGAATCCGGCGCTTCGCGTTGTCACGCCTCGGTTCCCTCGCGGCCGCGGCCATAGCTCCGACGACTCCGGAGAAACCCGGTCCGGCCTGTGGCCGCCCCTGGGCTTCCTCCTGCGCTCTGTCGCTATGTCCCCTGCTCGGGAATTCGGCGCTTCGCGTTGTCACGCCTCGGTTCCCTCGCGGCCGGGGCCATAGCTCCGACGACTCCGGAGAAACCCGGTCCGGCCTGCGGCCGCCCCTGGGCTTTCTCCTGCGCTCTGTCGCTACGTCCCCTGCTCGGGAATTCGGCGCTTCTGTGCTTGGACGAGATGGTATAAACTCGTCGGACAGTATCTTAACACAATGTCGGTCTCTTGTCCAGAAAAATCTGAGGGCAGAAAGCGGCCCCGGCCCGAAACGGGCCGGGGCCGCTCGTTATTCCGATTCCCCGCCGGGGATCAGCACCATGTACTCCCCGTCGGGGGCGCTGGTCCCTACTCCGCAGTGGACCTCGATCCCGTACCGGTCGCTCTCGTACCGGCGGTAGTGGATCTGCTGCCAGGTCCCGTCCGGCCCCTGGAACTTCACCGAGGCGAAGGCCCCGTCCCCCTTGGCGTAGAAGGTGGTCCCCTCGTCCCAGGTCAGTTCCTGAGCCGCCCGATCCCAAACGCCCAGCTGATCCATCTCCTGCAATATGTCCGCCCGCAGCGCCTTGTCCCAGGGCCCGCCCAGCATGAGGAAGACCGCCAGAGCAATCACCAGCATCCACCCGAGGATGACCTTGGGGCCGAAGTCCTCCTCGTCCCCCCGGGGCTCCCACCGGGCGGCCGCGCGCACCCGCACCGAGGCGTCGCACTCCCCGAAGCAGGTCACCCCGCCCCACACCGGCCGGTCGCTGGCCAGCTCCACCAGAGTGCGGGCGTAGGCCCGCCGGTCCTCTTCGCTGAGCTGCTCCAGCACCTTCTGGTCGCAGGCCAGCTCCATGTCCCGCCGGGTGAAATAGCAGGCCGCCCAGAGGATGGGGTTCCAGGAGTGGAGGGTCAGCACCGCGGTCATGAGCCCCTGGAGCCAGGGGTCGTGGCGGGCGGTGTGGGCCCGCTCGTGGAGAAAGACCAGCCGCAGCTGCTCCGGGGGCAGCTCCTTCTGGAGCACGATCTCGTGCCGCCCGATCCCGGTGCGGATCACAAAGCTGGTGGGCAGGCCGGGGCACAGGAGAATCTTCAGGTCCTCCTCCCTGGCCGCCCTCAGCCCGTCGTATCCCGCCGGGTCCAGGGGCTCCCCCGCCCGGCGCAGCCGCCGGACCCGGACGTCCTGCCAGACGCACAGCCCCAGGGAGGCGGCAGCATACAGGACCCCCACCCACCCGAGGGCGGGCACCGCCCACCCGGGCAGGGAGAAGGGCACCGCGCCGCCCCCGGGCAGAGCCAGGAAATAGTCCCCGCCTTCCTGGGCAAGCTGGGGCAGGATCATGGGCCAGCCGTCTTCCGCCCGGGAGACCAGCAGGTCCGGGAAGGTGGGGAAGGGCAGGGGCAGCCGGGCGACATAGGCCATAAACGCGCCAAAGCCCAGGAACCACCCCACCCCCCACAGGGCCACCCGCTGCCGGGGGGCCAGGAGGCGGTTGGTCACCGGCCGCAGGAGGATCAGCACCCCCATGACGGCCCCCAGCACCAGGCCCAGATTGAGAAAGGTGAAAAATAGACTTCCAAAAAATGCCACGGTCCGTCCCTCCGTTCCAGCCCGCTAAAACACGGGTGTGCGGCCCGTCAGATTGGGGTTCGGGGCCATCTCATAGACATAGTACATCCGTTCAAAGCTTGCGTGGGGCGCGTCCCACAGGAAGTTGCAGAGCCACCACCGGCCCTCCCGGTCCTGGACGATCAGGCTCTCATCGCCCATGGCCCAGCCGTGGGCCGGGGTCCAGCCGGGCCGCTCCAGCTCGGCCCGCACCTCCTCCACCCAGGCGCCGTCGGACAGGTAGGCCGCCAGGGCCTCCTGGGAGGGCTGCGGGTACTGCCAGTACGGCCCGCCGCAGTAGAGGAACAGCCCCAGCCCCAGGGCCAACAGGAGGGACAGGACCGCCTGCGGCCTGCGCTCCGGCCTCCAGGCCGCCGCCCGCCTCACCCGCAGGGCGGCGTCGCACTCTCCGAAGCAGGTCACCCCGCCCCACAGGTGCCGGCCGGAGGCCAGCTCCACCAGGGTGCGGGCGTACTCCCGCCGGCCCCGCTCGTCCAGACCGTCCATCACCGCCTGGTCGCAGGCCAGCTCCATGTCCCGGCAGGTGAGCCGGCAGGCCAGCCAGAAGATGGGATTCCAGGCCGCGCAGCACACCATGAGCAAGAGGAAGGTTTTGAAATACAGGTGATGGTGGCGGATGTGGGTCAGCTCGTGGCGCAGCACCAGGGCCAGCCGCTCCGGGGGCAGCTCCCGCTGCAAACAGATCACGTAGCGGATGCCGTCGTTCCAGCCGGTGTAGTGGCCGTTGTACACAAAGCTGGTGGGCAGACCGGGACACAGGCACACCGCGATGCCCGTCCAGTCGGGGTCGTACTCCTTCAGGGTCTCCAGGTCCAGCCGCTGCCCCGCCCGGGCTATCCGGCGCAGCTGCCGCTCGCGGACGATGCTCCAGACGAGCAGGGTGAGGAAAATCGCCAGGTCGACCAGGCCCAGCAGGGGGAGAAGCCAGGTCAGCCAGTCCGGGTCCAGGGGGATCTCCGCCCCGCCGGGCAGGGCCAGGGAGGCGGTCCCGTCCGCCTCCACCTCGGTGGGAAGATACATGGGGGTGGTGGAGTACACCGACAGCTGCTCCACCCGGGGGATCGCCAGGGTCCGGAAGGAGAAGGGGATGCGGAGAAAGCGGACCAGAGGCTCCCAGGCGAAGCTGAACAGGGCCAGGACCCACCCGACCCCCCACAGGCAGACCCGATGCCGGGGGCGCAGGAGCCGGTTGGTCACCGGCCGCAGGAGGATCAGCACCCCGAAGATCAGGCCCATCAGCAGCGCCTGATTGATCAGCCGCACGGCCCCGCTCCCAAATGCTGTGAGCAGTTCCACGGCTCACCCCTCCCCCATCTTCTCGTCGATGAGACGGCGCAGCTCCTCCGCCTCCCCGGGGGTCAGCTTCCGCCCGCCCAGGAAGGCGGTGAGGAACAGGGGCAGGCCGCCGGCCCGCTCCACCACCTCCTCCCCCTGGGCCCGCAGGGCCTCCTGCCGGGTGAGCAGGGGGGTGACCAGGGCATTCTCGTGGCGCACCGCCCCCTTCTGTTTCAGGCGGCGCAGGACGGTGTAGGTGGTGGACTTGTTCCAAGCCAGCTTCTCCCGGCCCAGCTCCACCAGCCGGGTGGAGTTCACCGGCCCGGCCTCCCACAGCACCTCCATCAGCCTGTACTCGCCCTCGGACAGCTTCTCCATGAAATCACCTCCTGTTGTTGGAAATCCCGGACCGCTTCCGCGCTCCGCCCCGCGGGGACGGAAAGCCGGAACGGGCGGGACAAGTTTACTCCAATAAACCTCTTTCTGATTGAAGTTTATCAAAATAAACCTGCGTTGTCAAGAGGGAGATTTTGGGGGCGGGTCTCCGCCCCACGGGGGGATGTTTCGCGCGGCGCGCGGCGACCCGGCGCGCGCATGGTTGGTCCGGCAATTTTGGTTCGTGATACTCGTAGGGGCCGATGTCCCCATCGGCCCGCGGCGCGCCGGGTCGTCGCGCCCTACAGAGTTGCACCATCCGTAGGGGCCGGTGTCCTCACCGGCCCGCGGCGCGTCCGGGAGGCCGCGCCCTACGTGGTGCGTATTTCCGTAGGGGCGCACAGGGTGCGCCCGCGGGCGGCCACATGGGGCCGCCCCTACGGCGATCCCCCACCGTTTTCTCTCCCCCAGTCAGCCCTACGGCTGACAGCCCCCCCATCAGAGGGGGCCAAAGAAACGCTTCCACAAAAAAGCCTCCCTCTGACGAGGGAGGTGGCGCGGCGAAAGCCGCGACGGAGGGAGAGACTGGGCGGCCTCATGTGTCCGCCCACCCGTCCTGGGTGCACGCATAGGTGCGCCCCTACATGGCGGCAGGGGCAGCTTCCGCCCTACATGGCTTCCCCCTCCCAGGGGGAAGCTGTCGAGCGAAGCGAGACTGATGAGGGTGCCCACGGGGGTGATGTGCCTAACCTCATCCCCCTCATCCGGCCCTGCGGGCCACCTTCCCCCCTGTGGGGGGAAGGCAAGGGCGGCCACATGGGGCCGCCCCTACGAAAATTTCGGTCCTGCCCGTAGGGGCGGACCTGTGTGTCCGCCCGGGCCCCCTTTTCAAGGGGGCTTGGACAACCGGCGCAAAAAAACCGCCGCCCCGGCCAAGACGGCGGGGCGGCGGGCAGACAGGCGGCGGCTTACAGGTTCTCGATCTCGTCCTGCTCCACCAGGCGGATGCCCCGGGCGGACAGGGCGGAGGCGGCCTTCTCCTGGTCGGCCACCCGGAAGATCATATAGGCGTGGTCCACGTCCTTGCCCCCCAGGAAGGCGTACATGTACTCCACGTTCACCTGGGCGTCGGTGAGCACCTGGAGCACCTTGTTCAGCCCGCCGGGCACGTCGGGGATGGCCACCCCCAGCACGGGGGTGATGGAGTGGACATAGCCGGCGTCCTTCAGGACGGTGGTGGCCTTGTACACGTCGTCGGCGATGAAGCGGACGATGCCGAAGTCGCTGGCCTCGGCCACGTTCATGGCCCGCATGTCGATCCGGTTCTGGGCCAGCACGCCGGTCATGGCGTACAGGGCCCCGGGCTTGTTCTCCAGAAATACGGAAATCTGCTTGATACTCATGGAAATCCCTCCTTGTCGTTTCCTCTGCTGAAAGCCGGACGGGGCTCAGATCTTGCGCTTGTCGATGACCCGGACGGCCTTGCCCTCGCTGCGGACGATGGACTTGGGGGCCACCAGGGTGACCTT
>CALWYA010000072.1 GCA_944385645.1 uncultured Oscillospiraceae bacterium | reverse complement strand
CTGGGCGAGATCGCCAAGCTGGAGAAGTACCTGGGCGGCGTCACCGAGATGAAGAAGCTCCCCGGCGCCCTGTTCGTCGTTGACCCCCGCAAGGAGCGCAACGCCATCAACGAGGCCCGCAAGCTGAACATCCCCATCGTGGCCATCGTCGACACCAACTGCGATCCCGACGAGATCGACTACGTGATCCCCGGCAACGATGACGCCATCCGCGCCATCAAGCTGATCTCCGGCGTGATGGCCAACGCCATCCAGGAGGGCAAGCAGGGCCAGGACGAGGCTCCCGCCGCCGAGGCTGAGGCCGCTCCCGAGACCGCTGAGTAATTCCCGACACCGCTTTCAAAGCGCCCGCCGGAGGGCGGGCGCTTTTTTGAATGGCTCCCATTTTTATTTTATTTGGAGGTAATGCACTATGGCAATTTCCGCGAAAGACGTACAGAAGCTGCGCGAGATGACCGGCGTTGGCATGATGGACTGCAAGAAGGCCCTCACCGAGGCCGACGGCGACTTTGACAAGGCCATTGAGTGGCTGCGTGAGAAGGGCCTGGCCGCCCAGACCAAGAAGGCCGGCAAGATTGCCGCCGAGGGCGTTTCCTACGCCATCACCGCCGACAACGGCGTGGGCGTGGTCATCGAGGTCAACTCCCAGACCGACTTTGTGGCCAAGAACGAGGTGTTCCAGGGCTTCGTGAAGGACCTGGCCACCATCGTGGCCAACGACAACCCCGCCGACGTGGAGGCCCTGAAGAACTGCACCTACCCCGGCACCGACCGCACCGTGGCCGACGTCACCGCCGACAAGGTGCTGTCCATCGGCGAGAACATCCAGATCCGCCGCTTCGTCCGCTATGACACCGGCGTGAACGTGCCCTATATCCACATGGGCGGCAAGGTGGCCGTTCTGGTCAACCTGGAGGTCGAGGGCATCGAGGCCGACAAGGTCGTCGAGCTGGGCAAGGACGTGGCCATGCAGATCTGCGCCATGAACCCCACCTTCCGGGACAAGTCCGACGTGGATCAGGCCACCCTGGACAAGGAGAAGGAGATCCAGCTGGCCCTGATGGCCAACGACCCCAAGATGGCCTCCAAGCCCGAGAAGGTGAAAGAGGGCATCGTTATGGGCAAGCTGGGCAAGTACTACGAGGAGAACTGCCTGATGCAGCAGGCCTTCGTGAAGGAGAACAAGATCTCCGTGGAGAAGCACGTGGAGCAGGTGGCCAAGGAGCTGGGCGGCAAGATCACCGTCAAGGCCTTCACCCGCTTCGCCACCGGCGAGGGCATCGAGAAGGCCGAGGAGGATTTCGCCGCCGAGGTCGCCTCCATGATCAAGTGAGAGCCCTGTCTCTGACCTGACAATTCAAACGCCTCAGGGCCCGGAGCGGTTTTCGCTCCGGGCCCTGTTTCACAGAGGGCGGAGCTCCCGCCCCCAAACGTGCGTCTCCGTCCCCCAAGTGTGCGTTCCCGCCCCCGCAGGGGGTGGGAACAGAAAACCAATCAGAATCCGTACCAGAACGCGGACAAATGAGAAAGGAGAGATCCGCCATGCGCAAGAATTTCGGCGCCAAGTCCTACCTGTACCCCAAGCCGGTGCTCATCATCGCCACCTACGGCGAGGACGGCACCCCCGACGCCATGAACGCCGCCTGGGGCTGCATCGCCGACACCGACCAGATCGCCCTGTACCTCAGCGCCAGCCACCAGACGGTGCGCAACATCCTGGCCCGGAAGGCCTTCACCGTGAGCGTGGGCACCGCCCAATATGAGACCGCCTGCGACTATGTGGGGCTGGTGTCCGGCAAGAACGTCCCCGACAAGGTGGCCCGGGCGGGCTTCCACACCACCAGGAGCGAATTTGTGGACGCCCCCCTCATCGACGAGCTGCCCATGGCCCTGGAGTGCCGGCTGATCAGCTTTGACGAGGACAGCGAGCTGCTCCTGGGCCGGATCGTCAACGCCAGCGCCGACGAGTCCATCCTGAACGGGGCGGGGCAGATCGACCCGGACAAGCTGCGCCCCATCACCTACGACTCCATCCACCGCACCTACCGGGTGCTGGGGGAGGTGGTGGGCCGGGCCTACTCCGACGGAAAAAAGCTCCAGTGAACGAGACGCGGCGGCCCGCATTTGCGGGCCGCCGCTGTGCTGTCTGCTGTTGTTTTGTGTTTGCGGAACGCCTTACGCCGCCTTCTTGCCCCGCAGGTGGACGAACCACATGAGCCAGGCCAGGACCGCGCCCCCTAGGATGTTGCCGATGGTGACGGGAAGCAGATTCTTCAGGAGGAAGTTGGGCACCGTGAGGACGGACAGGTCCACCCCCATGGCGGCGGCCTGCTGGGCGTAGGCGGGTACCGTCTTGGCCATCAGGCCGGCGGAGATGTAGTACATGTTGGCCACGCAGTGCTCAAAGCCGCACAGGACGAAGAAGGCGATGGGCAGATAGGCGGACAGGATCTTGCCGGTGTTGTCCTTGGCCGCCATGGCCATCAGCACGCCCAGGCACACCAACAGGTTGCAGAAGACGCCCAGCACCAGGGCGTTCTGGAAGGGGAGGGCGCACTTGGCGGCGGCCACCTTGATGGTGTAGGCCCCCAGCAGCCCGTCGGCCAGATTCATCTGTCCGAACCAGGCGCAGCCGGCGGCCACCAGCAGAGAGCCGGCGAAGTTGGCCAGATAGACAATGAGCCAGCTGCGCAGCATCCCGGCCAGAGTGCAGCGCCGGTCCAGCAGGGAGGAGATCATCAGGCAGTTGCCGGTGAACAGCTCGGCCCCCATGAGGATGACCATGCCCAGGCCGAAGGGGAAGAGGAGGGCGCAGATCATCTTGGCGATGCCCGCGTTGTCCACGCCGCACACGGCGGTGTTGGTGGTGGCGCCCCCCAGGGCGATGAGCACGCCGGCCAGGACGCCTAGCACGATGAGGTGGGCCGTGGAGCGCTTGGCCTTGCCCGCGCCCACCTGGGCGTAGTTCTCGGCCACCTGGGCGGGAGAGAGATTCAGTTCCATGTGACGCCGTCCTTTCTTGCCCCGGGCCCTGGCCCGGGCGGGGTAGAAGTTGTCAGGACTATACCACGAACGCCGGGAAAAAGCAACCGCTTTGGGCGGCTGCTTACTTATTTTAAGGGGGAGGGGAAAAACGGGAAATTTTTTAAGCCCGAAGAGGCCCGCGGGGCGGGGAAAATAAGCCGCCCAACCGGGAAAAACCGGGCGAAACCCACGAAAGAGGAGGGAGAAGCCCGGCTTTTCTTGGACACAATGACGGCCCGCCGGGGGAGGGGAAAAGGGGAGAAAATTCGTAAAGCAAAAGGGACCTTTGGCTTAACGAAAAAAAGCCGCCCACCCCAAAAGAGCAACAAAAATCATGTACGAAAGGAAAGAAATGATGTATAATACCACCATCGAAAGACCTGAACCGCCACCCAATCTGACTGTGACATCATAAGGAGGCTATTTGTCATGACCGACATCGAAATCGCCCAGCAGTCCACCATGCTCCCCATCCAGGAGGTCGCCGCCAAGATCGGCATCTCTCCGGACAACCTGGAGCTCTACGGCAAGTACAAGGCCAAAGTTGACATCCACTCCCTGCGGGACCTGCCCCGGAAGGCCAAGCTGGTCCTGGTGACCGCCATCAGCCCCACCCCCGCCGGCGAGGGCAAGACCACCACCTCTGTGGGTCTGGCCGACGCCCTGAACAAGGTGGGCAAGAAGACCATCGTCTGCCTGCGTGAGCCCTCCCTGGGCCCCGTGTTCGGCGTCAAGGGCGGCGCCGCCGGCGGCGGCTATGCCCAGGTGGTGCCCATGGAGGACATCAACCTGCACTTCACCGGCGACTTCAACGCCATCGGCATCGCCAACAACCTGATGTCCGCCATGATCGACAACCACATCCAGCAGGGCAACGCCCTGGACATCGACGTGCGCAACATTCCCTGGAAGCGCGTCGTGGATATGAACGACCGTCAGCTGCGCCACATCGTGTGCGGCCTGGGCGGCAAGGCCAGCGGCGTGCCCCGCGAGGACGGCTTCGACATCGTGGTGGCCTCCGAGATCATGGCCGTGCTGTGCCTGTCCACCGGCCTGGCCGACATGAAGGCCCGTCTGGCCAAGATGGTGGTGGCCTACAGCCGCTCCGGTCAGCCCATCACCGCCCACGATCTGAAGGCCGAGGGCGCCATGGCCGCCGTCCTGAAGGACGCCATCAAGCCCAACCTGGTCCAGACTCTGGAGCACACCCCCGCCTTCATCCACGGCGGCCCCTTCGCCAACATCGCCCACGGCTGCAACTCCATCCAGGCCACTGAGACCGCCATGAAGCTCAGCGAGTACACCGTCACTGAGGCCGGCTTCGCCGCCGACCTGGGCGCCGAGAAGTTCCTGGACATCAAGTGCCGCGCCGGCGGGTTCCACCCCGACGCCGTGGTCATCGTGGCCACCGTCCGCGCTCTGAAGTATCACGGCGGCGTGCCCAAGGCCGACCTGAACCACGAGAACCTGGAGGCTCTGGAGAAGGGCCTGCCCAACCTGCTGCAGCACGTGGACAACGTGAAGAACGTCTACGGCCTGCCCTGCGTGGTGGCCATCAACGCCTTCCCCACCGACACCGAGGCCGAGCTGAAGCTGGTGGAGGAGAAGTGCAAGGAGCAGGGCGTCAACGTCCGCCTGTCCGAGGTCTGGGCCAAGGGCGGCGAGGGCGGCCGTGCCCTGGCCGAGGAGGTCGTCCGCCTGTGCGAGCAGGAGTCCAGCGACAGCTTCAAGTATGTCTATGAGCTGGACAGCTCCATCGAGGACAAGCTGAACGCCATCGCCACCAAGGTCTACCGGGCCGACGGCGTGGTGGTGACTGCCGCCGCCAAGAAGCAGATTCAGCAGCTGACCGAGCTGGGCTTCGACAAGATGCCCATCTGCATGGCCAAGACCCAGTTCTCCTTCTCCGACGACGCCTCCAAGCTGGGCGCGCCCCGGGGCTTCAAGATCACCATCCGCGAGGTCAAGGTCAACGCCGGCGCCGGCTTCCTGGTGGCCAAGACCGGCGACATCATGACCATGCCCGGCCTGCCCAAGGTGCCCGCCGCCGAGCGGATCGACATCGACGAGAACGGCAAGATCACCGGCCTGTTCTAAGCGCAGATTCCAATTCCCTCTCATAAAAGACCGGCTCCGGATATGTTGTCCGGAGCCGGTTTTTTGTACTTCCCGCCTCTGCAGGAGGCGGGAAGTACGCCAAAAAATCGCACCCGCCCTATAGGGGCGGGTGCGTCGGGATATTGTTGTGCGTTCATCAAGCCAGAGGGGTTATTTTTCCCCGGGAATGGGGATGTCCTTGGCGTCGAAATAGGTCTTCAGAGCCACCGAGGTCTGGGAGTCGCCGTACTGCTTGATGGAGGACAGCAGGGACTCCAGCTCCTGGGTCCCCTGGACCGCAAACTGGAGCAGGGCGTTGAACACCCCGATGGTGTGGTAGTGGGCGATGATGGCCGGATGCCGGGCGCAGAAGGCGCAGAAGTCATTGTACTTTTCCGGCACGGGAGCCACCTGGATGAAGCCGGTCATGTTGTAGTTCAGCCGCTCCCGGTCCACCTCGATGCGGTAGGCCCGAATGATCCCCTGTTCTTCCAGCCGGCGGGTGCGCTCGGACACGGCGGGGGCGGTGAGGCCCACCTGGTCGCCGATGCTCTTCAGGGTGGCCCGGCTGTCCCGCTGGAGGATATTCAGGATCTGGTAATCGGTTCGATCCATGTGCGTTCCTTTCCCCGGTTCAGCGGACCACAGCGCCCTTCTTGATCACATGGCGGGTCAGGTTGCTGCCCACCCGATAGCAGATATAGTCCAGATCGGGGGCGTCCCAGATCACCAGGTCGGCCTGCTTGCCCGGCTCCACCGAGCCCACCTTGTCCGCCATGTCGATGGCGGCGGCGCCGTTGAGGGTGACGGCGGTGAGCACCTCCTCGGGGGTGAGCTTGTACTTCAGGCAGCCCAGATTGATGACGAACTGCAGGTTCAGGCAGGGGCAGGAGCCGGGGTTGAAGTCGGTGGCCATGGCCACGGGCACCCCGGCGGTCACCATGTCCCGGGCGGGGGCAAAGGTGGAGCCCAGGTTGAAGCTGGTGGCGGGGAGCAGGCAGGCGATGACGCCGCCGCGGGCCATGCTGGCGATCCCCTCAGGGGGGCAGACGATCAGGTGCTCGGCGGAGATGGCGCCGATCTCACCGGCCAGCTGGGAGCCGCCGATGGCCTCGATCTCGTCGGCGTGGATCTTGGGCCGCAGGCCGTTCTTCAGACCGGCCTCCAGCACCCGCCGGGCCTCCTCCACGGTGAAGGTGTCCGCCTCGCAGAACACGTCGCAGAACTTGGCGATGCCCTGCTCCTTCACGGCAGGCATCATCTCCTCGCACACCAGGCGCACGTATGCCTCCCGGTCGTTCTTGTACTCGGCGGGGACCAGGTGGGCCCCCATGAAGGTGGCCACCACGTCCATGGGGTGTTCCTCCTGGAGGCGGCGGATGGCCCGCAGCTGCTTGAGCTCGTGCTCCAGGGCCAGACCATAGCCGCTCTTGGCCTCACAGGTGGTGACGCCGAAGGACATCATCTCGTCCAGAGCCTTGGCGGCCTTGGCGGTCAGCTCCTCCTCGGTGGCCTTCCGGGTGGCGTTGGTGGTGGACTGGATGCCGCCGCCGGCGTTCTGGATCTCCAGATAGGTCTTGCCGTGGAGCTTCAGACCCAGCTCGTTCTGGCGCCAGCCGCCGAAGATCAGGTGGGTGTGGGCGTCCACCAGGCCGGGGGTGACCAGGCCGCCCTGGGCGTCCACCGCCTGGGCGTCCGCCGCCGCGGGGGCGGGGCCGGTGCCGACCTGGGCGATGACGCCGTACTCACACAGCACCCAGGCGTCCTTTAAAATCTGGATCTCCCCCTGTTCGGACCCGCTCTTGGGGCCCTTGCCCAGGGGGGTGGCCAGCATTCCGATGTTGGTCAGCAGAAGTTTGGACATGGGAACCGCTTCCTTTCTGTATTACCACAAGCGGGGGCGCAGAACACGCCCCCGCTTGTTTGTGGGATGATTTCAGATGTGTGTCAGCCCTCCACGGACTTCAGCGCCTTCTCCACCATGGTGTCGTCGGCGATGTAGGGCAGGGTGATGTGGTCGTGGCCCTCGTACAGCTTGTTGTACTCGGCCGCGGTGGACAGAGCGTTCTCGTTGCGGGCCCAGGCACGGCGGGACACGCCCACCATGGTATCCCAGGGCATGGCCATCTTCAGGATGGTGTCCACCCGCTCGGAGCCGTCCAGCACCATGCCGAAGCCGCCGTTGATGGCGTTGCCGATGCCGGTGCCGCCGCCGTTGTGCAGGGCGATGTAGCTCATGCCGCGGGCCGCGTTGCCGGCGTAGCACTGGGTGGCCATCTCGGCCATGATGTTGGAGCCGTCCTTGATGTTGGAGGTCTCACGGAAGGGGGCGTCGGTTCCGCCGGTATCGTGGTGGTCACGGCCCAGGATGACGGGGCCGATCTCGCCGTTGCGGACCATCTCGTTGAACTTCAGGGCGATGTTCATGCGGCCCATGGCGTCCTGGTACAGGATGCGGCACTGGGTG
>CALWYA010000071.1 GCA_944385645.1 uncultured Oscillospiraceae bacterium | reverse complement strand
GTCCTCGCCGGAGAAGAACTTGTCCATGAACTCCTCGCTGGTCTCGGCCACCGACTCCTTCAGGGCGTCGTTGAACTGGGTAATGACCTCCTCCTTGCCCTCGGGGATCTCGATCTCCACCCGCTCGTTGCCCTTCATCTCATAGGCGCGCTTGTTGAGCACGTCGATGATGCCGGTGGCCTTCTTGTTCTCGTCCCAGATGGGGACCACCAGGGGGGCGATCTTGTTGCCGTACTTCTCCCGCAGGGCGTCGAAGGTGCCGTTGTAGTCGGCGTTGTCCTCGTCCAGCTTGGAGATGTAGATGAAGCGGGGCATGTTCCGCTCCTCGCAGTACTTCCACGCCTTCTCCAGGCCCACGGACAGGCCGTCCTTGGCGGAGCAGACGATGATAGCGGCGTCGGCGGCCCGGAGGGCCTCCATGGCCTCCCCGGCGAAGTCGAAGCCGCCCGGGGTGTCCAGCACGTTGATCTTGCAGCCCTTGAACTCCACCGGGGCCACGGACAGGGAGATGGAAATCTGGCGCTTGATCTCCTCGGGGTCGTAATCGCAAACGGTGTTCCCGTCGGCCGCCTTACCCATGCGGTCGATGGCGCCGGTCAGATACAGCAGGCTCTCCGCCAGAGCGGTCTTGCCGCTCCCTCCGTGGCCCAGCAGGCAGACGTTGCGGATGTTTTGGACAGAATATCTCATTGTCTTGTTCCACTCCTTATGTTTGGACTTATCGCCTCCGCCGTTCCCCTCCGGGACCCCGGCGGTACGAATCGCTATTGGTTATTATACACGAAAGAGGGGCGGCTGACAACTGTTTTTTTGAAGGGAATGGGAGAAAGCGGAAAAATCCGGGTCCGCCTCTCCGGGAGAGGCGGACCCGGGGCAAACTCAGATCTGCAGGCTGGCGATAAACTGCCGGGCCACCCGGGGGGTGCGCCCCGCGTGGCGGATCTCCCAGGCCATGGCCTGGGCGTGTAGGGCGTCCCGGTCCAGGGTGACCCCGGCCCGGTCAGCCAGATAGTCCACCAGGGCCAGATAGCCCTGCTTGTTCATGGTGAGATAGGGGATGCGCAGGCCGAACCGCTCGGCCAGGGCGGTCTTCTCCGAGATGGTCTCGGAGGCGTCCACCTCGTCCCCCGCCCGGTCAGTGAAGGTCTGCCGCACCAGGTGCCGGCGGTTGGAGGTGGCGTAGATGGCCACGTTGTCGGGCCGCTTCTCCAGACTGCCCTCCAGAATGGTCTTCATGGAGGAGTAGGTCTTGTCGTCCTGGTCAAAAGCCAGGTCGTCAATAAACAGGATGAACTTCTGCCGGCGGCCCCGAAGAGAACGGATCAGGCTGGGCAGGCCCACCAGATTCTCCTTCTGGATCTCGATGAGGCGCAGGTCCTCCATGCCGGGCAGATAGAGCATGGACTTCACCGTGGCCGACTTGCCGGTGCCCCCGTCGCCGAAGAGGAGCACGTTGTTGGCCGCCCGGCCGGACAGCATCAGGCGGGTGTTCTCCTCCACCTGACCCCGCTGCATCTCATAGCCCAGCAGCTCCTCCGGCCGGGGGCAGTCCGGGTCGGCCACCGGGACCAGCTCGCCCGCCTCCCACAGGAAGGCCCGGTACCGGGCGTACAGCCCCGCCCCGTGGGCCTGATAAAACCGGGTGAGGGCGTCGAAGTGGAAGGGGGCGGCCGCCCGCCACCGGGGCAGGCCGGCCAGGGCCGGGCCGTACTCGGCGGGGAGCAGGGCCTTCATGGCGTCCACATACGCGTCGCAGTCGGTCTCGGCCAGGAGGACGAAGGTCTCCACGTCCCGGCGGGCGCTGTTCTCCAGGGCGGGGTCGGTCCCGCCCCGCTCGGCCAGGCGGGCGTAGGGGCCCTCAGTATAGCGCAGAGCGTCCCACAGCCAGTCCCCCAGCCCCTGGAAGCCCTCCCGGCGCAGGGTATGGAACAGCTGGGCATAGCACTCCATGGCCCGCTCCCCCTGCCGGGCGTGCAGGGCGTCCAGCAGGGCCCGGACCTGGACCAGGGCGGGCTGCTCCTTCAGTTCACAATAGGCGGATACCCCCATGAGGGCGGCCCGCAGAGAGATCAGATCCATCAAAAACGCTCCTTTGGGGTCAATTCGACAGACCCTATTGTAAAGGCTGACCGCGCCCTTGTCAACGGGCAGGGGCTGTGGTAAGATAAGCAGGAATACGCGGCGGGCGGCGCCGCAGAGGCAAAAGCGCGCGCCCGGAATCGGAACGTTTGGAGTTGTACTATGGTATCCATCGGAGGAATCCCCATCGAGACGCCCCTGGCCCTGGGCCCCATGGCCGGGGTCACCGACCTGGCCTTCCGCGCCATCTGCCGGGAGCAGGGGGCGGGGCTGACCTGCACCGAGATGGTCAGCGCCAAGGCCCTGTGCTATCAGGACAAAAAGACCATCCCCCTGCTCCAGATGGGGGAGGACGAGCACCCCGCCGCCGCCCAGATCTTCGGCAGCGACCCGGTGTGTATGCAGGAGGGGGCGGCCATCGCCCACGAGGTGTCCGGGGCCGACTTCATCGACATCAACATGGGCTGCCCGGTGCCCAAGGTGGCCAACTCCGGGGACGGCTCCGGCCTGATGCGCAATCCCGATCTGGCCGTCAAGGTGCTGGAGGCGGTGGTCCGGGGAGCGGGCTGTCCGGTGACGGTGAAGTTCCGCCTGGGCTGGGACAAGGGCTCCATCAACTGCGTGGAGTTCGCCCGGGCCATGGAGGCGGCGGGGGCCGCCGCCGTGGCCGTCCACGGCCGCACCCGGGCCCAGATGTACGCCGGCCGGGCCAACTGGGACTATATCCGGGAGGTCAAGCAGGCGGTGAAGATCCCTGTCATCGCCAACGGGGACGTGTTCAAGGGGGAAGACGCCCCCCGCATCTTGAAGTACACCGGGGCGGACATGGCCATGATCGGCCGGGGGGTGTTCGGCAATCCCTGGATCTTCGCCCAGTGCAGGGCCGCCCTGGAGGGCCGGCCCATCCCGCCCCTCCCCCCTCTGTCGGAGCGGTGCGACACCGCCGTGCGGCAGTTCGAGCTGGCCGCCGCCAACAAGGGGGAGAAGATCGCCTGCCTGGAGGCCCGGCGGCAGTACGCCTGGTACCTGAAGGGGGTCCCCCACGCGGGGTACTATAAGGAGCAGATCGTGAAGATCACCACCCTGGAGGACGTGTACCGGGTGACGAAGGGGATCAAGAGGGACCTGTGTTAAGAGAGTGAAGAGTTGAGAGGACAGTCTGGAAAAGGAGAAGTATCTCCACTCTTCACTCTTTACTCTCCACTCTGAAAAAAGGGGGTGTGTTCATGACCGACCAGGAGCTGGCCGCCCGGGCTAGGGCCGGGGACCAGGACGCCTTTGAGCGGCTGGTGCTGGACAATCAGAATAAGGTCTATTCCCTGGCCGTCCGGCTGGTGGGCGACCGGGAGGAGGCGGCCGACCTGGCCCAGGAGGCCTTCCTGAAGGCCTGGCAGAACCTGCCCTCCTTCCAGGGGGAGAGCAGCTTCTCCACCTGGCTCTACCGGCTGACCACCAACCTGTGCATCGACTGGCTGCGCCGGCAGAAGCGCCGGCAGGAGACCGCCCCCGCCGTCTCCCTGGACGACGAGGAGGCCGGCTGGGCCGAGCCCGCCGACTGGGAGCAGGACCCCCACCGGAAGCTGGAGCAGTCCGAGCGGGGCCGGGCCCTGGCCCGGGGGCTGGAGCGGCTGCCCGAGTACCAGCGCCGGCCCCTGGTGCTGCGGGAGCTGTCCGGGCTGAGCTATCAGGAGATCGCCCAGGCCCTGGACCTGGACCTGGGGACGGTGAAGTCCCGCATCGCCCGGGCCCGGCTGGCCCTGCGAAAAATTTTGCTGGAGGACGGGAACTTTTCCTGATCTCCCTGCGTCTAAGCCCACAGAAGAACAAAACTCCCAATCTTATTTGGGGTTCCCGTCCCCTGCGGGGGCGGGAACGTACAAAAGGTTCGGGACAAGACAAAATCTCCGCTCCGCAAGGGGCGGACCGACCAGAGATACGACTCAGAACACAAGGAGGTGAGGCCCATGAACTGCAAACGCTGCCTGGAACAGCTGTCCGCCCGGCTGGACGGGGAGCTGCCCGCCGGCGAGGCGGCGGAGCTGGAGGCCCATCTGGCCCAGTGCTCCAGCTGCCGGGCCCTGGCCCAGCAGCTGGAACAGCTCCACGGGGACTTCCCCGCGCTGGCGGAGCTGGAGGCCCCCGCCGGCTTCGCCCAGGGGGTCATGGACCGCGTCCGGACAAAGAAGCCCGCGGGCAGGGTCATCCCCCTGTTCCGCCGGCCCCAGTTCAAGGCCCTGGCCGGCCTGGCCGCCTGCGCGGCCCTGTGCATAGGCCTCTACGGGGCGGGCCAGCTGGGCAACACCGCCCCCGACCTGGGTGAGATTGGCACGGACAGCTCCATCGGCCTCTACTCCCTCGCTCCCGAGGCAGCCGGGGAAAACTCCGGGACCGCTCCCGCCCAGTATGACGCCTATGGCGCCGCCCCCCGGGCCAACGCCGCTCTGGTGGACCCGGAGGCCGAGGGGGCGCAGACCGACGCCTTTGACGGCGAGGGCGAGCCTCTCCAGAACGGCCCGTCCCAGGAGGCCTTCTCCCAGGTGCTCACCCTGGACGCCCTGCCCCAGGGGGCGGCGGAGCTGCTTCCCCCGGACACAGTGGTATCCCACTCCACCGCCGACGGCAGCGACACCTACTCCCCCCTCACCCCGGAGCAGCTGGACGCCATCCAGACCCTGGCCCAGGCGCAGGGCATCACCGGCGACCGCACCAGCTCCGAGGGGCAGGACGGGCCGTGCGCCCTGGTCATCCAGGGGGACTGACCGCCCCCTCCCCTTCTGAATTTGAACGACACAAAAGCCCGCCCGCTTTCCGACGGAAAGCGGGCGGGCTTTGCAGTTCTTTCGACATCCGGCCCGGCGGCCGCCGGGCCGGATGTCAGATCCTTTTGCAGGGATTCTCTTACAGCTTCATGATCCAGCCGTGGGGATCGGCCACCCGGCCCCACTGGATGCCGGTGAGCTCGTCGTACAGCCGCTGGGTGACGGGGCCGATCTGGTTGTGGCTGACGGTGACCTTCTCCTCCCCCATGGCCAGCTCCCCGATGGGGGAGACCACGGCGGCGGTGCCGGTGCCCCAGGCCTCTTCCAGCTGGCCGTTCTCGGCGGCCTCGAACAGCTCCTGGGCGGAGATGCGCCGCTCCTCCACCTCATAGCCCCAGTCCTTCAGCAGCTGGATACAGGACCGGCGGGTGATGCCGTCCAGCACGGAGCCGTTCAAATCGGGGGTGAGGATCTTGCCGTTGACCTTGAACATCACGTTCATGGAGCCGACTTCCTCGATATACTTGCGGTGGACGCCGTCCAGCCACAGCACCTGGCTGTACCCGTGGTGCTCGGCCACGTCGCTGGCCCGCAGGGAGGCGGCGTAGTTGCCGCCGGTCTTGGCCATGCCGGTGCCGCCCCGGACGGCCCGCACGTCCCGCTCCTCCACGTAGATCTTCACCGGGTCCAGCCCCTCGGGGTAGTAGGCCCCCACGGGGCAGACCACCACGATGTACTGCACGTGGTGGGAGGCGTGGACGCCCAGGGCGGGGTCCAGGCCGATCATGAAGGGCCGGATATACAGGGAGGTATCCTTCTCCCGGGGCACCCAGTCCTGCTCCACCTTCACCAGCTCAGTGATGCCGGCCATGGCCAGCTCCTCGGGGATCTGGGGCAGGCACAGCCGCTCGGCGGACTTGTTCAGCCGGTCCACGTTGTCCCAGGGGCGGAACAGCTGAATGGAGCCGTCGGCGGTGCGGTAGGCCTTCAGGCCCTCGAAGATCTCCTCGGCGTAGTGCAGAACCTTGGCCGCCGGGTCGATGGGCAGGGGGCCGTAGGGGACGATGCGGGGGTCGTGCCAGCCCTGTCCCTCGTCATAGTCGGCGATGAACATGTGGTCGGTCATGTTGGTGCCGAACACCAGATGGGAGGAGTCGGGCTTCTCCTTCAGGGTCTGGGCTCGGGTGATCTTGATTTCCATGGAAATCCCTCCTGTGTTGATTCTCTTCTTTATGCAATACCCCTTGCCTCTCCCTCTGGCCAAGGGGCGGGGCGTTTCAACTAGGTATTATAGCAGTAATTTCTCCCGGGCGCAACGGGTCAGCACGCCGCTTCCATACATTTTTTCGCCGATCCCATCCAAAACTTTTCTGTCCCCCCGCCGGCCGGCCCCCTTGTTTTCTCTCTTTCCATCTGATATAATAAAATACCTTTCGTATGGAGTTTCCTTCCCTTTCTAGTTGATCGTCAGGGGGCTGTATCCATGAATCGAAAACTCAACCAGCTGCTTCAGCCCAGTTTCCGGCTGTACTTTCTGTTCCTGATCCTCTTTGCCATCCTCTCCGCCGCCTTCTCCCTGCCCCTGGCGGGGCTGGAGCTGGCCATCGTGGTGGGGCTGGGGGTGTACGCCCGGGAGAGCGGCCGCCGCCGCCGGAAAGAGCTGAACAAGTATCTGGACAACTACACCGGCACGGTGGACACCGCCACCAAGGACACCATGGTCAACTCCCCCCTGCCCATGGTGCTGTTCCGGCCGGAGAGCGACGACATCATCTGGACCAACGACCGCTTTCTCCAGCTCACCGGCCAGAAGGAGCACCTGTACGACACCAAGCTGTCCGCCCTGCTGCCCGGCTTTGACGCCCGGTGGCTCATAGAGGGCAAGAACGAGTGCCCCGAGGACGTGGAGTTCAACGGCCGGCGGTTTCTGGTCTTTGGCCACCTGGTGCGCACCGGGGGCCGCACCGGCGGCTTCCTGGCCACCACCTACTGGGTGGACATCACCGAGCTGGCCAATATCCGGGACCGCTATGAGGCCTCCCGGCCGGTGGCCGCCGTCCTGCTCATCGACAACTACGAGGACCTGATGAAAAACCTCACCGAGAACGAGCGGTCCAACATCCTGGCCGAGATCGACGCCCGGCTGGACGCCTGG
Source organism: uncultured Oscillospiraceae bacterium (assembly GCA_944385645.1). GTDB lineage: Bacteria > Bacillota > Clostridia > Oscillospirales > Oscillospiraceae > Lawsonibacter. The sequence goes on along the minus strand of CALWYA010000071.1, from coordinate 621 downwards.
GTGGCTGGGACGGGGGGCCTGCTGCGCCGGTATCAGCGGGAGCGGTACCTCTTCCTCTTTGAAGAGCAGTATCTGACCCAGTTTGTGGAGAACAAATTCGACGTGCTGGACACCATCCATCAGGTGGTCAACCCAAGCGGCATCAACGCCTCCCTGTCCATCGGCATCGGCAAGGACGCCGACAGCTTCCGGGAGCTGCTCAGCTTCGCCAACCTGTCCATCGACATGGCCCTGTCCCGGGGGGGCGACCAGGCGGTCATCCGCAACAAGTTCACCTTCGAGTTCTACGGCGGCCGCTCCAAGGAGACGGAGAAGCGCACCAAGGTCAAAAGCCGGGTCATGGCCAACGCCCTGTCCTCCCTCATCTCCGACTCCTCCCAGGTGTTCATCATGGGGCACAAGTCCCCGGACAACGACGCGGTGGGCGCCGCCGCCGGGGTGTGCGCCCTGTGCCGGAAGAACGGCGTGCCCGCCCACATCATCCGGGAGCCCGGCGGCTGTCCCGGCCAGGAGCTCATCGACAAGCTGGCCCAGCTCCCCGAGTACCACGACGGCTTTTTGTCCGCCCAGGAGGCCCTGCTCATCGCCGACACCCGCTCGCTGGTGGTGGTGGTGGACACC
>CALWYA010000070.1 GCA_944385645.1 uncultured Oscillospiraceae bacterium | reverse complement strand
ACACCTACTATCAGGACATCAACTCCGACGCCTACGCCACCGACTATGCCAACTCCCTGCTGCCCGAGGACGCCCAGTACGGCATCTCCCAGGTGAAGGTGAACGGGGACGCCCCCTCCGCCGCCGAGATCTACGACTTCCTGTCTGTCTACACCCGCTATGACAACACCTTCTCCTACTCCAACTACCTGGCCTACCGTCTGGACTACACCGAGGCCCGGGTGGCCGCCCAGCAGGACGCCAAGGACAGCCAGGTGAAGGAGACCCTGTCCGACGGCACCCAGATCTGGGCCCAGGCCGATGTGGCCATCGACGGCCACGGCACCATCCAGGTGGGCGTGATCGCCTTCAGCGACAACAGCGGCGACGGTCAGTGGGATCCCCGGGAGTACATCTTCTTTATCCCCGAGGGCTTCGAGGGTAAGGAGCTGCCCATCCTGATGATTTACCCCGGCAACAGCCAGACCGACTCCATCTTTATGGATTCCACCCTGTGGTGGCAGCTGGCCGAAGAGGAGGGCATCGCCCTGGTGTTCGTGTGCGAGACCTATAGCTCCAGCCCCTCCAGCGTCTCCCACGCCGACTCCGACATCTTCTACAATTCTCTGATCACCATTCTGAAGGAGCAGGTAGACGGTGTCTACGCCGACCTGGACTTCACCCGGGTCTACGGTTCCGGCCAGTCCGCCGGTTCCTCCGCCACCCAGGGCTTCGCTATGACCAACCCCGAGTTCTTCGCCGCCGTGGCCTCTACCTCCTCTGTGCCTGCCCCTGGCGAGGATGCGGTCAATAAGCTGATTCCCACAATGATGATTTCCGGCCAGATGGACAACAATGATTTGGCAGAGGGCTTCAACTCTGAGCGCATCACCGCTTGGGCTGAGTATATGCTGGGTGCTGCCGGAATTGATGCCAGCTTCAGCCCAGACAGTGCGGGTATGACCACAGTGGACAGTCGCCACGATGTCTACTCCTGGAGCAAGACGATTGATGGGACGGAAATCCCGCTGGTCCAGTGGTCTATGTGTATGCTGCGTCCCCACAACTGCTATCCCTCCGATCTGCCCATCCTGTGGGACTTCCTGGAGCACTTCAGCATGGACGAGAACGGCACCCGGTATTACAGCGCCTCCGCCTTTGAGCAGGACGACGCGGTGATCCTGGAGTAAGACCGCCGGTCTCGGTTCCCTTCCATCCAACCAGTACGGCCCGCCGGCGCAAGCCGGCGGGCCGTAATTTCTTCGGAATTCAGCATCAGGAAATTTATGCGCCGCTCGAATGAAATCCATCGAAAAACTTTGATCATTTATCCAGAAACTGTAGTTGAAAAATTGGACCTGTCATGTTAAGATAAAATATCAACAATTTCTTTTGGGGAAATTGTCGAAAGCGACCAATAGGCCGCACGATCGGAGGTGATGCCCGCGCGCTGCCCCAGCTCCAAACCAAAAAACAGAGGAGGAAAGAATCGTATGAACAAGATGAGCAAAAAGCTGGCATCCGTCATCACCGCCGCCGCCATGGCCGCGGCCATGGTCATCCCCGGCGCCGCCGCCTATGAGCCGGCCCAGAAGTTCGCCGACGTGGCTCTGGACGCCCCCTATTATGAGGACGTGATGCAGGCCAACAAGTACGGCCTGATGGCCGGCGTCAGCGACACCCAGTTTGACACCGCCAGCGAGATCAACCGGGCCATGTGGGCCACCATGCTGTACAAGATGGCCGGGCAGCCCGCCGTGGACGGCCGGGACGCCTTCACCGACGTGAAGGCGGGCGACTGGTTCGCGCAGGCGGCCACCTGGGCGGTGGACCAGGGCATTGCCGCCGGCTATACCGACGGCAGCTTCGGCGTCACCCGCACCATCAGCCGTCAGGAGCTGGCTGTGATGGCCGCCAGCTTTGCCGAGACCTATAAGGGGGAGGAGATCACCGCCTCCGCCAACCTGGCCGGCTATGCCGACGCCGACCAGCTGGACAGCTGGGCTCACGACGCCATGTCCTGGGCTCTGGCCACCGGGATCATGGAGCCGGTGGACGGCGCTCTGGCCCCCAAGGCCACTGTGACCCGGGCTGACGCCGCTGGTCTGGCCGTGCGGCTGTACGAGCTGGGCGGGGTGGACCTGGACACCGTGACCACCCTGGAGAAGGATTGGTCTCAGGCGGCCCAGCTGCCTCTGACCGGCTGGTTCACCAAGAACATCGACGTGGACGGCAACGGCCAGATGGACGACGGCCGCACCGTCACCGTGTACATCTCTCCCGAAGCCTCCATCCGCTCCTACTTCACCGTGGTGGCCGTCCCCGACGGGGTGGACACCCAGCAGTTCCTGGAGGACGAGGGCTGGATCGACCTGATGAATGAGAAGGGCGAGGGCCTGTACGTGCTGGAGCCCGGCGCGAACGGCTGGGCCGACGCGGCCACCGAGAAGGCCTACGTGAACGCCGCCATGGCCTTTGTGCGCAGCGGCAACAACACCTCCGGCGTCAATGTGTTCTCCACCTTCGGCGAGTTCTACCTGGTGGGCTATGGCCAGGGTGCCGCCGCCCTGGAGATCTGGTCCGCCGAGAACCCCATCTTCGTCATCAGCCAGGCTTTCGTGAACGGGGCCTCCGCCGGTGAGGCCGCCCTGGCCGAGGCCGGCAGCGTGCTGTACACCGGCGAGAACACCAGCGGCTACGGCCAGTGCTTCGACACCAACGAGGAGTTCCTGGCCGCCCTGGAGGCGTGCAATATGGAGCAGATCTCCAAGGCTGACGTGCCCGTGCCCACCTGGTTCGCCGGCACCGCCGACGAGGCCAGCATGGACTACTGGAAGACCGCCAACGACTGCGTGGCTGCCGCCGACAGCGAGGGCGTGTACTATCAGTCCAAGAGCTCTGACGCCATCGCCACCGATTTTGCCAATTCCCAGCTGCCTGAGGACGCCCAGTACGGCATCTCCCAGGTGAAGGTGACCGGCGAGGAGCCCACCGCCGCCGAGATCTACGCCTTCCTGGCCATCTACACCCGCTATGACAACACCTTCGCCTACTCCAACGCCCTGACCTATCGCCTGGACTACACCGCCGCCCGGGTGGAGGCGCAGCAGATCGCCAAGGAGGGCAAGGTCCAGCAGACCCTCAGCGACGGCACCCAGATCCTGGCCCAGGCGGATGTGGCCGTTGACGGCCACGGCACCGTCCAGGTGGGCGTCATCGCCTTCAGCGACAACAGCGGCGACGGCCTGTGGGATCCCCGGGAGTACATCATGTATGTGCCCGAGGGCTTCGAGGGCCAGGAGCTGCCCATTCTGGTCATCTACCCCGGCAACAGCCAGACCGACTCCATCTTTATGGACTCCACTCTGTGGTGGCAGGTCGCCGACCGGGAGGGCATCGCCCTGGTGTTTGTGTGTGAGACCTACAGCGCCAGCCCCAGCAGCGTCTCTCACGCCGACTCCGACATCTTCTACAATTCTCTGCTCACCATCCTGAAGGAGCAGGTTGACGGCACCTATGCCGATCTGGACTTCACCCGGATCTACGGTTCCGGCCAGTCCGCCGGCTCCATGGCCACCCAGGGCTTCGCTCTGACCAACCCCGAGTTCTATGCCGCCGCCGGCTCCACCTCCGCTATCACCGATCCCAGCGATGACAGCGGTCTGCCGGAGTGCGCCAACCAGTCCATCCCCGACTTCCTGATCGTGGGCCAGGCCGACCTGGGCAATCTGATGCCCGACCTGTGGGGCTCTGCCATTACCCAGGAGTGGATCAACTACCTGTTCGAGGTCAACGGCGTGGTGGATACCGACCTGGGCACTGCCGCGGACGCCGACGCCTCCTATGAGGACGGGCGGATCAACGTGTACACCTGGGAGAACGGCGACGGCATCTCCGTGGTCCAGTACGGCTTCACCACCCTGCGCTCCCACAACTGCAGCCCCTATGAGATGCCCATTCTGTGGGACTTCATGGAGCACTTCAGCTTTGTGGTCAACGATGACGGCACCATCACCCGGTACTACAGCGCCTCCGCCTTTGCCGAGGACGACGCGGTGGTCCTGGAGTAAGACCGTCCTGAGATAGTCCAAAACACGCGCAAAAATAATCCAGCGGGGCCCGCCATTCAGGCGGGTCCCGCTGGATTTTCGGTTCGGTTGGGAGAGTGCTGGGATCAGCGGAAAAATGTTGACTGCGCGCGGACGGGGTCTCAGGCTGCCAGGTTGGGTACGAAGGCGCTGATGAACCAGACCACGAAGGGCTGATAGAACACGTCGATCAGGAAGGCCCCGATAATGGGGACGATGATCATGGCCTTCCGGGAGGGGCCGTACCGCGACTGGATGGTGGTCATGTTGGCCACCGCGGTGGGGGTGGAGCCCAGGTCGTGGCCGATCAGGCCGGCGCACATGACCGCCGCGTCGTAGTTCTTGCCCAGAATGCGGAAGATGACGAAGTAGGTGAGCAGGAGCAGGAACACGGACTGGACACACAGCACGATCAGCAGCGGCCCGGCCAGCCCCACCAGGTCCAGCAGGTTCATGCCCATCAGGGCCATGCTCAGGTAGATGCCCAGGGCCACGTCGCCCACGCTGTCGTTAAAGCTCAGGCTGAACTGATAGAACTTGAACTTGTCGTTCAGATTGCGCACCAGCACCGCGAAGAACATGGAGCCCACATAGGTGGGGATGGAGACCTCCAGTTCAAAGAGCGTGTTGAGCAGGTTGCTGATCCCGGTGACCAGCATGGAGCCCAGGGCGCGGTTTGATTACCAGGGACCAGGCAGCGGAAGTTGCTGATCCCGGTGACCAGCATGGAGCCCAGGGCCATGCTGACGAACAGGACGGTCAGGTTCTTCATGACGTTGTCATAGTTGAGCTCCACCGTCTCCTTCTGCTCGTAGTCGCTGATGTCCACGTGGAAGGTGTCGTCGTTGCTGGGGGTCAGGTGATAGCGCTCGATCAGACGCCGGCCCAGGGGGCCTCCGGTGAGGTTGGCCACCACCAGGCCGAAGGTGGCGGCGGTCAGGCCCACCAGCTGCGCGCCGGCGTAGCCCATGTCCTGGAAGGTATCGCCATAAGAGGTGGCGCCGCCGTGGCCGCCCACCAGGGCCACCGGGCCGGAGACGATGCCGTAGGCTGCGTCCAGGCCCACCAGGCCGCCCACGCCCACGCCGATCCCCGTCTGGAGGACGGTGATGACCACGTTGACCAGCCAGTAGATGATAAACAGCTTGCCGCCGGTGATCAGCACCCGCAGGGAGGCGCCCAGACCCACGGTGGTGAAGAAGGCCAGCATGAACACATCCTGCAGGGCGACGTCAAACTGGAACTTCATGACCCCGGTCAGGGTGAGGATCAGGTTGAGTACCACGAACAGGGTGCCGCCGATCACCGGGGCGGGGATGCAGAAGCGGGCGAGGACCGGTACCCGGTCCCGGATGGCGCCGCCGATCAACAGCAGAATGGCCGCCAGGGCCAGCGTGACAGTGCTGTTCAGCGACACCGTGAACAGTGAATCGATTACTTCAAATGTCATAGCGTGTGTCCTTTCAAACTTGAGAATTTGCTGATATGCCGTGGAATGATCTCCCTCTCCAATCGAGATCAGAGCACTTTTTTTCTCTCGGGAAAAAAAGCCCAGCGAATTGAAATCTCACAAAAAATGCAAGCGGCTGTCAAGATGAAAAATCAAAAATTGATGAAAAATGAACATCACTTTTTCTGCGCCATAGAAGAAAAAACGGCAGCGGTTCCTGAGCGGGAGCCGCTGCCGTTTAGTCGGGGAGAAACAGTTGGAGACTAAAATGAAGCTGGAAGGGGAAATCGGACGCTCACCGCCCCAGCACGAACAGGTTCTGGTCGGTGGCGAAGTTCTGGAAGGAGTACAGGACGATCACCGAGTCGATGTCGTTCTGGGCCACATAGTCCTTCACGCTGGTGAGGTTGTTCCGGGGATCGAACAGGTGGACCTCGGAGAACCGCTCGGTGAGGAAGGGGGCCAGGGAGTCGGAGTAGGAGTCCCGGATGATCAGCACCTTGGGGCCGTCGGGGGCCTTGTCGCTCTCGATGACGCACAGGGGCTGCTGCTGGCCGCCAAGGAAGTAGGAGTACTTGTCCTTGACGGACAGGTAGTGGTCCACATAGAGGCTGCCCTCGCTGGGCTGGGCCCCGAACCAGGAGGTCACGTGGACCCCGTCGGCGGGGATGTAGGTGTCGATGGAATCGGGCCGCACCCACCGCACCCCGGAGGTGGAGTAGATGGTGCCGTAGAACTGGTCGGCGACGGTGGTCTTGTCATAGTCGGACAGATCCAGGGGCTCCAGGCCCAGGGCCTCGAAGATGGCGTTGGCCCCGTAGAAGGCCCCCAGGCTGGTCCAGTGGTGGTCGGTGCGGTAGTAGATGTCCTCGCCCTTGTGGGCCAGGAGGGCCCCCGCCAGGTCGATGGTGGACGCGCCGGTGGCAAAGTACATCTGCTCGATCCAGCTCAGCTCGTCGGCGGTGGGGGCCCCGGCGGGGAGCCGGTCGGCCCACACGGTGGAGGAGGAGGGGATCAGCCCGAAATACACGGGGACGGACACGTTGCCCACCAGGGCGTCCACATAGTCCAGCCGGGTGCTGAGCCCGGCCTGGAAGGGGGTGTCCCCCCGGGCGGGGGTGTCCTCCCAGGACGGTTCGCTCACCCGGTTGAGGAGGGTGTCCTCTTTGCCGAAGTAGACGCCGTTGTTCTCCTGCTTGCCGCTCATCCGCTCGCACCAGGCCTTCAGGGCTACCCAGAAATCCCGGCCCACGATCTGGTCGGCGGTGTAGTCCTCCGCCTGGCTCATGAAGGTGCCGTTGGTGATGTTCCCCAGGCTCAGGGTGGGGGCCTGCTGGAGATAGCGGTTCTCCGTCTCGGACATCTCCCGGTCGGGGAGGATGGTGCTCACCAGCAGCATCCCGCCGATGAAGAGGCAGAAGAGGCCGGTGAGGAATTTGCTGTATTTGCTGCTCATGGCGAGACCTCCTTTAGAAACGGAAGTAGAGGAAGGGGTTGTAGGTGCCGTCCACCAGATAGGCGGTGCACACCACCAGCCCAGCGACGATCAGCGCCGCCTCCACCGCCTTGGCGGGGAGGGCGGGCAGCTTCCGGAAGGCTCCGGCGGCCAGGGGGGTGGAGGCCACGGCAGCCACGCACAGGATGGGCAGGTAGGAGGTCAGGTAGTAGCCCAGGGCCCCGTCGATCAGGGGGGCCCCCGCCAGACCGAACATGACCCGGAGATAGGCGGTCATCTGAGTAAAGTCCTCCAGGCCGAAGATGGCCCAACTCACCAGCACGAAGAACAGGGTGTACACGTGGCCCACCAGGGCGGGGGCCCGGTCCAGGGCCTTCAGCAGGAAGAACTTCTCCAGCATGAGCAGCACGAAGAAGTACAGGCCCCAGATCAGATAGTTCCAGCTGGCCCCGTGCCAGATGCCGGTGGCCGCCCACACCACCAGCAGGTTGAACATCCATCGCCCCTTGGAGCAGCGGTTGCCCCCCAGGGGGATGTACAGGTACTCCCGGAACCAGGTGGACAGGGAGATGTGCCACCGCCGCCAGAACTCGGTGATGCTTTTGGAGATGTAGGGGTAGTTGAAGTTGGGCAGGAACTCGAAGCCCAGCATCCGCCCCAGGCCCACCGCCATGTC
>CALWYA010000069.1 GCA_944385645.1 uncultured Oscillospiraceae bacterium | reverse complement strand
CCAGGGGCCTGCGGGGGGAGGAACCCACCGACGCCGAGGCCCTGAAGGCCGCCGGAGCGGTGGCCCTGTCCGACGACGGCAACAACGTGGACAACGCCAACCTCATGCGGGACGTGCTCATCCGGGCCCGGGGGCTGGATCTGCCGGTGCTGTGCCACTGCGAGGACACCTCCATGGTGGCCAACCGGGCGGTGAACGAGGGCAGCGTCTCCCGCCAGCTGTGGCTGGAGGGCCGGCCCGCCATCGCCGAGGAGATCATGGTCATGCGGGACGCCATGCTGGCCGAGGAGACCGGCGCCCACGTCCACATCTGCCACGTGTCCACCGCCAAAAGCGTGGACATCATCCGCCGAATGAAGAAGCGGGGAGTTCACCTCACCTGTGAGACCTGCCCCCAGTACTTCACCCTCACCGAGGACGAGGTGCTCACCCAGGGGGCCATGGCCCGGGTGAATCCCCCTCTGCGCACCCGCAACGACGTGGCGGGCATCGTCGCCGGCCTGCGGGACGGCACCATCGACGTCATCGCCACCGACCACGCCCCCCACTCCGCCGAGGAGAAGGCCCGCAGCCTCACCCGGGCCCCCAGCGGGATGATCGGGCTGGAGACCAGTCTGGCCATCGCCCTGACCCAGCTGTACCACACCCGGCGCATGGACCTGCCCGCCATCATCAAGCGCATGTCCACCACCCCCGCCGACATCCTCCGCCTGCCCCGGGGCCGCATGTCCCTGGGGGCCCAGGCCGATCTGGTCCTCTTCGACCCGGACGAGGAGTGGACGGTGGACCCGGAGCAGTTCGCCTCCAAGGCCCGGAACACCCCCTTCGCCGGCTGGAAAGTGAAGGGAAAGGTGAAGTACACCATCGTGAAGGGCCAGGTCATCTATCAGAACCGGTGAACAATTAGGAATTAGAAATGAGGAATTAGGAATTGCGGTGCGCGCCGCAGGCGCGCATTTTGAAATCGTCCGGCTCCGCCGGACACCATCATTCCTAACTCCTAATTCCTAATTTCTCATTCAAAAGGGAGGAAATGATTATGTCTTTTGATGTTTTGCAGGACAAGATCCGCGCCATGAAGAACCCCACCGTGGCCGGGCTGGACGCCCGGATCGAGTACGTCCCCGAGCACATCCGCCGCGCCGCCTTCGAGGAGCACGGGGTGGGTCTGGCCGGGGCGGCGGAGGCCATCTGGCAGTTCAACAAGGGGCTCATCGACGCCTGGTGCGACATCGTCCCCGCCGTCAAGCCCCAGAGCGCCTACTATGAGAACCTGGGCTGGCGGGGGATGGAGCTGCTGGAGCGCACCATCCGCTACGCCAGGGAGAAGGGCCTGTTCGTCATCGCCGACATCAAGCGGGGGGACATCGGCTCCACCGCCTCCGCCTACGCCGAGGGCTGGCTGTCCGGGGCCAAGATCGAGGGGCAGGTGTTCAAGTCCTTCGACGCCGACTGCGTCACCCTCAACGGCTACATGGGCTCCGACTCCATCAAGCCCTTCCTGGAGGCCGCCAAGGGCGAGGACAAGTGCGTCTTCGTGCTGGTCAAGACCTCCAATCCCGGCTCCGGGGAGCTGCAGGACATCGTGGCCGGGGACCGGCTGGTGTACCAGGTGATGGGCGACCTGAACGAGCGCATCGCCGCCGGCACCGAGGGCAAGTACGGCTATACCATGGCCGGGGCGGTCACCGGGGCCACTTACCCCGACGACATCAAGCAGCTGCGGAAGCGCCTGGAGCACACCTTCTTCCTGGTGCCCGGCTACGGGGCCCAGGGGGGCACCGCCGCCGACGTGGCCAACGCCTTCGACAAGTACGGCCACGGGGCCATCGTCAACTCCTCCCGGGGGCTGATGTGCGCCTGGCAGAAGACCGGCGGCGACGGCCACGACTTCGCCCAGGCCGCCCGGAACGCGGCCATCGCCATGAAGGAGGACATCGGCCGGTACGTGACTGTGCTGTAAAAGATGACCCCCTATCCTTTCGTGGGTTCCCGCCCCCGCAGGGGGCGGGAACAGCAAGAAAAATTTTGAACTTGGGCACACAACAGGAAAGTGGGAAAAAGATAAAAAAGGAGGGCTGTCCATGGCCAACGTCTGCGCCTTCTGCGGTAAACCCCTGGGACTGCTGGGACGGGAAAACCTAGTGTGCGGCGGTACCAGTCAGCCGGTATGCAAGGAGTGCTGGGGGAAATACCTGGACGTCTCCGACCGGGAGCGGGTGGAGACCCTGCTGCGCTCCGGCCACCCGGAGGATCCGGACAAGCTGCGCCAAAGCTATGAGGCCCAGCGCCGGCGGGAAGAGGAGGCGCGGTCCGCCCGGCTGAGCGGGCTGACCTGCCCCCGCTGCGGCGGGGCTATGCTCCGCCGGGGCCGCCAGACCTTCAAGCTGGGGGAGGAGACCCTGTTTTTCTCCGACCTGAACCGGCTGGCCAGCGGCTCACTGGAGCTGGAGCTGCTGGCCTGTGAAAAATGCGGCAAGGTGGAGTTCTATCTGCCCGCCGGCAAGAGAAAACAGGCTTGAGTTCAGCGAAGGAGGGTCGAGTCATGACAAAAGTCTGCGCGTTCTGCGGCAAGGAACTTGGCATCTTTGACCGGAACACCCTGCTGGCGGGGAACGTCTCCCAGCCGGCCTGTCAGGACTGCTGGAACCGGCTCCTGGACCTGCCCCAGGGGGAGCGGGCCCGCCTGGCCCTGGAGACGGGCCGGGCGGTGGAGCCGGAGGCCCTGCACTCGTTTCTGGAGGCGGAGGAGGCCCAGCGGAAGGAGCAGCGGGAGGCGGAGCGGCGCAGGCGCGCCACCGGCCTGACCTGCCGGTACTGCGGCGGACCCATGCTGAACTTCCAGCGGAAGCACTTCAACATGGGGGAAGAGGGCCTGTTGGGCGGCATCGTGGCCCGGGACGGGTGGCTGGCCTCGTTTCTGGAGCTGGATATGCTGAGCTGTCAGGACTGCGGCCGGGTGGAGTTTTATCGCCCCGGCTATCTGACGCTTCCGGAGGTGGCCGAGGACCCGGAGGAGCAGGACCAGGTCACCTGCCCGGTGTGCGGCACCCGGCACAGCACCCTGGTCAACTGTCCCAAGTGCGCCGTGCACAGCGCCATGGGCCGGCAGCAGCCCCAGGGGGAGGACGCCCCCCGGGAGCCGAAGCGCCGGGACCGGAAGCCCCCCTGGGAGAAATAAGGAAGTGGGAATGAGACTATGAAAGTGGAACGCAAGTGTAAGATCGTCTCCAAGGAGCGGCTGAACCACGACGCCGTCTATATGGTGCTGGAGGCGGGGGACATGGTCCGTACCTCCTGTAAGGGGCCGGGCCAGTTCGTCCACATCAAATGCGGGGACTCCCTGCTCCTCCGGCGGCCCATCTCGGTGTGCTCCTGTCAGGAGGACGAGCCGGAGGACCTGGTGGCCATCGCCTTCGAGGTCCGGGGGGAGGGCACCCAGTGGCTGGCCGACCGGGCGGTGGGGGGCACTCTGGACGTGATGGGCCTGCTGGGCAACGGCTTTTCCATCAAGCCCGAGGGCCGCTATCTCCTGGTGGGGGGCGGCATCGGCATCCCCCCCATGCGGGGCTGCGCCCAGTACACCGAAGGCCGCTCCACCGCCATCCTGGGGGGGCGGTCGGCGGACAAGATCATCCTCCGGGACCTCTTTGAACGGGAGTGCGCCAAGGTGCTCATCGCCACCGACGACGGCTCCCTGGGCCACCACGGCTTTGTGGACGCCCTGGTGCGGCAGGAGCTGGAACAGGATAGGGCCTACGACGCCGTCCTGGCCTGCGGCCCCAAGCCCATGCTGCGGAATGTGGCGAAGGTGGCCGCGGAGTTCAGCGTCCCCTGCCAGGTGTCCATGGAGGAGCGTATGGGCTGCGGCGTGGGGGCCTGTCTGGTGTGCGCCTGCGACATGAAGGACGGCAGCCGGAAGCACGTGTGCAAGGACGGCCCGGTATTCGATTCCAGGGAGGTGGACTGGGATGCCTGATGTGGATCTGCGCGTCAATCTGGCGGGGGTGACCCTGAAAAACCCGGTGGTGGTGGCCTCGGGCACCTTCGGCTTCGGCCGGGAGTACGGCCAGTTCTATGACCTGGGCGAGCTGGGGGGTATCTGCGCTAAGGGCCTCACTCTCCACCGCCGGGAGGGCAACCCCGCCCCCCGCATCGCCGAAACCCCCATGGGCATCCTGAACTCGGTGGGCCTGCAAAACCCCGGGGTGGACGCCTTTATCGCCGAGGAGCTGCCCTTCCTGCGGCAGTTTGACACGAAAGTTATCGCCAACATCTCGGGCAACACCCCCGAGGAGTACGGCGTCATGTGCGAGAAGCTGGACGGGGCCGGGGTGGACCTGATCGAGGTGAACATCTCCTGCCCCAACGTGAAGGCGGGGGGGCTGGCCTACGGCACCCGGCCCGAGCTGGCCGCCGAGGTCACCCAGGTGGCCAAGGCCCACGCCGGGAAAACCCCGGTGATGGTGAAGCTGTCCCCCAATGTCACCGACGTCACCGAGATCGCAAAGGCGGTGGCCGACGCCGGGGCGGACGCCCTGTCCCTCATCAACACCATCCGGGGGATGCGCATCGACGTGAACACCGGCCGGCCCATTTTGAAGATGAACACCGGCGGCCTGTCCGGCCCCGCCGTCCTGCCCGTGGCGGTGCGGATGGTGTGGGAGGTGGCCTGCGCCGTCCCCGGCCTGCCCATTCTGGGCATGGGAGGCGTCTCCAAGGGGGAGGACGCCGCCCAGCTGATGCTGGCAGGGGCCAGCGCCGTGGCGGTGGGCACCGCCCTGTTTGCCGATCCCTTCGCCCCGCTGACGGTGCGGGACGGACTGGCCGCGCTGGCCGCCCGGCAGGGGCTGGCCCGGGTGGCGGAGCTCACCGGCGGAGTGAAGCCCTGGTAACCGTTTCAATTTGGAATGAGGAATGAGAAATTAGGAGTTTTTTCGTCCGGCTCCGCCGGACGAAGGTACGGTTGCGCGCCTATGGCGCGCCCCACAACTCCTAACTTCTAATTCCTAATTTTCTCACAGAGGAGACCACAGAGAACATGACCACACTCTATCTCATCCGCCACGCGGAGGCGGAGGGCAACCTGTACCGCCGCATCCACGGGTGGTATGACGCGCTGATCACTGAGAACGGCTACCGGCAGCTGGACTGCCTGGCGGAGCGCTTCCGGGACGTCCCGTTGGACGCCGCTTACTCCAGCGACCTGTTCCGCACCGAGACTACCGCCCGGGCGGTGTGTCAGGGCCGGGACCTGGAAGTGCGCACCGACCCCGACCTGCGGGAGCTGAACTTCGGGGACTGGGAGGACCGCCCCTGGGGGGAGATCTACCGCACCTGCCCCGGCCAGATCCAGCGGTTCAACGCCAGCGACCCGGACTGGCAGGCCCCCCACGGGGAGAGTCTCATCCAGGCCGGCCTGCGGGTGGAGGGGGCCCTGCGGCGCATCGCCGCCGCCCACCCGGGGCAGACGGTGGCCGTCTTCACCCACGGCACCGTCATCCGGCAGGTGCTCTCCCACATTCTGGAGCTCCCCCCCGAGCAGTGGGGGGGCACCAGCCACAGCGAGAACACGGCGGTCACCCGCCTGGACTTCGACGGGGAGCGGTTCTCCATCCGCTTCCGGGACGACGCTTCCCACCTGCCGGAGGAGCTGGGCACCATGTCCAAGCAGAAATGGTGGCGGGGCAGCTCGGCGGCCAAGGACGTGAACCTGTGGTACCGGCCCATCGACTGGGGCCGGGAGCAGGGGCTGTATCTGGAGGCCCGGCGGGAGGCCTGGGGCTCCATCCACGGGGCGCGCGTCCCCTTTCAGCCGGAGGGCTTCCTGGAGGCCGCCCGGCTCCACCTGTCCCGCACCCCCTGGGGGGTGACGGCGGCCATGGCCGGGGACAGTCTGGCGGGCTTCCTGCAGCTGGACCCGGAGCGGTACCGGGAGGAGGGGGCGGGCTATATCCCCTTCTGCTACCTGCGGCCGGAGTTCCGGGCCCAGCACCTGGGGATCCAGCTCATCGGGCAGGCGGTGGCCTTCTACCGCCCCCTGGGCCGGGACGAACTGCGGCTGCGGTGCGCCCCCTACAACGACCGGGCCCAGCATTTCTACCGCAAGTACGGCTTTGCCAAGGTGGGGGACGAGACGGGCAGCCGGGTCCCCCTGGAGATTTTGGAAAAGTACATTGGCTATCAGTGGTGAGCGGGCGGCGTCCGGCCGCCCGCCGCATGTTCCCCATGGAAAGGAGGGCCCCATGGCCTTTGACCGCGACTCATTCCTCCCCGTCAGCCGGGAGGACATGGCCCGCCGGGGGTGGGACGGCTTTGACTTCCTGCTCATCACCGGGGACGCCTATGTGGACCACCCCTCCTTCGGCCCGGCCATCATCGGCCGGGTGCTGGAGGCCGAGGGCTACCGGGTGGCCGTCCTGGCCCAGCCCGACTGGCACAGCGCCGAGCCCTTCCAGGCCCTGGGCCGGCCCCGGCTGGGGGTGCTGATCTCGGCGGGCAACCTGGACTCCATGGTGGCCCACTACACCGCCGCCAAAAAGCGCCGCCACGACGACGCCTACTCCCCCGGGCGAAAGGCCGGCCTGCGCCCCGACCACGCCACCGTGGTGTACGCCAACCGGGTGCGGGAGGCCTTCGGGGACATCCCAGTGATCATCGGCGGGCTGGAGGCCAGTCTGCGGCGCTTCGCCCACTATGACTACTGGGAGGACAAGGTGCGCCGGTCCATCCTCTTCGACGCCCAGGCGGATCTCCTCACCTACGGCATGGGGGAGCGGGCCACGGTGGAGATTGCCGCCCGGCTGGCCTCGGGCACCCCGGTGTCCGAGATCACCGACGTGCGGGGCACCTGCGCGGCGGTTCGGGACCCGGGCGTGTGCGCCTATCCCAAGGTGGAGGTTCCCTCCTTTGAGGAGGTGGCCGCCAGCAGGGAGGACTACGCCCGGGCCAACATGACCGAGTACCTGGAGCACGACCCCTTCGTGGGGAAGGCCATCCTGCAAAGGCACGGGAACCGCTTCCTGCTGGTGAATCCCCCCGCCCTGCCCCTGACCATGGCGGAGATGGACCGGGTGGCCGAGCTGCCCTATGTGCGGGAGCCCCACCCCATGTACGACGAGCTGGGGGGCGTCCCCGCCATCGAGGAGGTGCGCTTCTCCATCACCCACAACCGGGGGTGCTTCGGGGCGTGCAATTTCTGCTCCCTGGCCTTCCACCAGGGGCGGGTCATCTCCGCCCGGAGCCATGAGAGCGTCCTCCGGGAGGCCAAGCTGCTCATCCGGCACCCGGGCTTCAAGGGGTACATCCACGACGTGGGCGGGCCCTCCGCCACCTTCCGGCACCCCTCCTGCCAGAAGCAGCTGAAGGCGGGGCTGTGCAGGAACCGGGCCTGCCTGGCCCCGGAGGCCTGCCCCAACCTGGACGCCGACCACACCGACTATATGCTGCTCCTGCGCAAGCTCCGGGCCCTGCCCGGGGTGAAAAAGGTATTCATCCGCTCGGGCATCCGGTTCGACTATTTGATGCGCGACCCCAGCGGGGAGTTCTTCACCGATCTGGTCCAGCACCACATCTCCGGCCAGCTGAAGGTGGCCCCGGAGCACTGCGTGGCCCACACCCTGGACTACATGGGCAAGCCCCACATCGAGGTGTACGAGAA
>CALWYA010000068.1 GCA_944385645.1 uncultured Oscillospiraceae bacterium | reverse complement strand
CTCTTTCTCCTGTCCGCCGGGGTGTACTATCTGCCGGACGCCCTGGACTACGGCGGGGGGAGCGCCGAGGAGTTCTGCCTGCCCCTGTTCTCCCTCTCCCTCTGGCTGACCGTCCGGGGGGAGAGGCCGGGGGGATGGGCCCTGCTGGCCCTGGGCGGGCTGGCCGGGTGCGCCGCGCAGATCAAGTTCTCCCTGTGCCTGTTCTGGGCGGGGCTGCTGGCCCCATATCTGCTCCGGCTCCTGTTTCTCCGGCGGGGGCGGGCCCTTGTCCGGGCGCTGGCCCTGCTGGCCCTGGGCTTCGTCCTGTCCTGGCTGCCCTACCTGGCCTACGCCCTGTACACCGGGAGCCTGGGCGACTTTTGGAGCGCCTATGTCCTGTTTAACCGGGACTACGCCGCCGTGGGGGCGGACTCCCTCCGGGAACTGCCCCGCCGCGCGGCGGAGCAGGCCGTCCGCGCCCTGGCCGGCGCCCCCGCCGTCTGCCTGGCCCTTCTGGCGGGGGCCTGGGGCTGCCGGGCGGCGCGGACCGCCCCGGTGTCCGGGCGGGCGGGGGTTCTGCTGTCCGCCGCCGGGCTGGGGTGGGTCATTTTCTCCGGGCGGACCATGCCCTACACCCTGCTCCCCCTCCTGCTCTACGCCGGGGTGGGGCTGGCCGCCCTGGCCGGCCGCCTCCCCGCGCCCCGCCGGCCCGCTCTGGCCGCCGGGCTTCTGCTCCCCCTGCTGCTCCTGTTCACCGCCTCGGCCAACCAGATGCTCCTCCACAAGCCCCTGTTCTGCTCCTCTGTCCCCACCTGTCAGGAGACGATCGCCGCCCGCATCCGCTCCGGGCCATACCGGGACCCCACCGTGCTGGAGGCCGGGATGCTCAGCCGGGGCTTCTACAACGAGCTGGGCCTGATCCCCCCGGTGCGGTTCTTCTATCTGCCCAATATTCCGGACGCCCTGCACCCGGAGATCCTGGACAGCCAGCTGTCCGCCATCTCCCGGCGGGCGGCCGACTATGTGATCCTTCAGAGCGGCGACCCCGACGTGTCCGAGGGGCGGCTCCCCGAGGACCCGCGGCAGGCCCGGCTCTTCCGGGCCGCCTTTCAGCAGTACCGGCTGGAGACGGTGATCCCGGGCACCGGGGCGGTGGACCACCTGTTTTACTACCTCTTTCTGCGCAGACCGCCCCTCCAGACGGAACCCGCGGCACGGATTGCACGCTGAGGGAGCGGGCGGAATTCTGTGCAAAACCGGGTTGCATTTGGGGGAGAGATGTGCTATACTTGCTCCCAAGATGGGCGAAAGGGCCCGTCTCCGGAACGGTAAGACAAGTCCATACGCCAGGGGAGCTGCTGCGCGGCTGAGAGTAAGGCGAAAGGCCTTAGACCCTTTGAACCTGTTTGGTAACGCCAACGTAGGAAGGTCGGTTTTTGATCGGAGCGTCCGCATGGCGTAGACATGGCGGAGGTTCCGATTTCATTTTTTCAGGAGGTTTTCCCCATGAAAGCAAGCATCGCAATCCAGATCGAGCCCAACCAGCAGGACGACTATGAGGCCGTCCGCATCGTGGATGAGGTCATCGACTACATCCGCTCCACCGGCCTGCACTACTACGTGGGCCCCAGCGAGACGTCCATCGAGGGGGACGATCTGCACCAGCTGGTGGAGATCCTGGAGCACTGCATGGATGTGGCCGCCAAGGCCGGCAGCCAGAAGGTCTCCGCCTACGTCAAGATGGTGTATAAGCCCAACGGCGCCGTGCTGACCATCGATGAAAAAGTCACCAAGCATCACCAGTAAGCTCCCGGCCCTGCTGACCCTGCTGGCGGTGATCGCCGTCTGGTTCGGGGTCTGCGAGGGCGAGCTGGTGCCCGAGTTCATGCTGCCCAGCCCGGGGCAGGTGGCCTCCGCCCTGGTGACGGAGTTTCCCACCCTGGCGCGCAACGCCGCCGTCACCTTGCAGGAGGCGGCCCTGGGTCTGGCCATCGGCATCGCCGTGGCCCTGGTGCTGGCCACCCTGATGCACTGGGTGCGCCCGCTGTACCGGGCGCTCTACCCGCTGCTGGTGGTGACCCAGACCATTCCCACCGTGGCCATCGCGCCGCTGCTGGTCCTGTGGATGGGCTTCGGCATGGCGCCCAAGGTGACCCTGGTGGCCCTGACCACCTTCTTCCCCATCGCGGTCAGCCTGCTGGAGGGGTACGCCAGCACCGACAAGGCCACCGCCAACCTGCTGCGCTCCATGGGGGCCAACCGCTGGCAGATCTTCCGCCACCTGGAATTTCCCGCCGCCCTGAGCTTCTTCTTCTCCGGGCTTCGGGTGTCCGTGTCCTACGCGGTGGTGGGGGCGGTCATCTCCGAGTGGCTGGGCGGCTTCGAGGGCCTGGGGGTCTATATGACCCGGGTGAGAAAGGCCTACGCCTTCGACCGGATGTTCGCGGTCATCATCTTCATCGTGGCGGTGAGCCTGCTGCTCATGGCCCTGGTGACGGTGCTGCGGCGGCGCGCCTGCCCCTGGGAGGCCTATGAAAAAATCGAGCGGAACGACTGAACCGCCCGAAGAGCTTGACAGAGAGAGGAACGATACGATGAAAATTCATTGGAAGCGGATCGGGGCCGCGGCAGCGGGCCTGACCCTGTGCCTGTCCCTGGCCGCCTGCGGCGGGGGGACCGGCTCCGCCGCCAGCCAGGATGGTGACGCCGGGGCGGAGCTGACCGCCGTGACCATCTGCCTGGACTGGACCCCCAACACCAATCACACCGGCCTGTATGTGGCCCAGGCCCAGGGCTATTTTGAAGAGGCCGGCCTGGACGTGTCCATTGTGCAGCCCCCGGAGGACGGGGCCACCGCCATCTGCGCCGCCGGCCAGGTGGAGTTTGCCATCACGGTCCAGGACAACCTGGCCGCCGCCTTCGCCCGGGAGGACCCCCTGGGGGTCACCGGCGTGGCCGCCCTGCTCCAGCACAACACCTCCGGCATCATCTCCCGGGCCGGCGAGGGGATGGACCGCCCCAAGGGGCTGGAGGGCCACGACTACTCCACCTACAACGGGGAGATCGAGCTGGCCATCATGAAGCAGGTGGTGGAGGCCGACGGGGGCGACTTCTCCCAGGTGAACCTGATCCCCTACACCCTGGAGGACGAACCCGGCGCCCTGATGGAGGACCTGACCGACGCCATCTGGGTCTACTACGGTTGGGGCGGCATCAACGCCCAGCTGGCCGGCCTGGACTTTGACTACTTCTACTTCAAGGACATCGACCCGGTGTTCGACTACTATACCCCCATCATCATCGCCAACAACGACTTCCTGGCCGAAGATCCCGACACCGCCAAGGCCTTCCTGTCCGCCGCGGCCCAGGGGTATGAGTACGCCATCGAGCACCCGGAGGAGGCCGCCCAGATGCTGATCGACGGGGATACCACCGGTTCCCTCTCGGCCAGCGAGGAGCTGATCGTGGAGAGCCAGAAGTGGATGGCCGATCAGTACAAGGCCGAGGTGGAGCAGTGGGGCTATATCGACCCCGCCCGCTGGAACGCCTTCTATAACTGGCTGAATGAAAACGACCTGGTGGCCGTGGACATTCCGGAGGGCACCGGCTTCTCCAACGACTACCTGCCCCAATGAGCGGCAAGACCGTCTCCGCCCTCCGGGCGGAAGGGATCACCAAGGCCTATGACGGCCGGACCATCATTCAGGACGTCTCCCTCCACCTGGAACAGGGGGAGCTGGTGTGCCTGCTGGGGGTGAGCGGGGCGGGAAAGACCACCCTGTTTCACTCCCTGTCCGGCCTGGAGCGGCCGGAGCGGGGCCAGGTGTTCCTGTCCGGGGAGGAGATCACCGGCCGCCCAGGGCGGATCAGCTACATGCTCCAGCGGGACCTGCTGCTGCCCCACAAGAAAATTCTGGACAATGTGGCGCTCCCCCTGGTCATCCAGGGGGAGAAGCCCCGGCTGGCCCGGGAAAAGGCCCGGGGCTACTTCCGGCAGTTCGGCCTGGAGGGGACCCAGGACAAATACCCGGCCCAGCTGTCCGGCGGGATGCGCCAGCGGGCGGCGCTTCTGCGCACCTTTCTGGGGTCCCGGGGGGTGGTGCTGCTGGACGAGCCCTTCTCCGCCCTGGACGCCCTGACCAAGCGGGAGATCCACCAGTGGTATATGGAGATGATGGACCAGCTGAAGCTGACCACCCTCTTCATCACCCACGACATCGACGAGGCCATCCTCCTGTCCGACCGGATCTATATCCTCTCCGGCCATCCGGGGACCATCACGGCGGAGTGGCCCATCCAGGCGCCCCGGCCCCGGGGACTGTCCTTCTCCCTCAGCGATGAATTTCTGGGGTACAAGCGGCAGATCCTCGCCCAGCTGGGCCTGTAAGCCCTGGCGCGGCGGTCCTTCGCCGAAGGGGAGTCAGTCTCCCGACAGAGGCCGGCGCAGACAGACCATGTCCCGCAGCAGAACGCCCCCCTCGTAGATGGGGTGGTCGTAGTGGTCGGAGAAGAACCGCTCAATCCGGTGATGAAAGACAAAGCCGCACCGCTCATAGAAGGGGCGCGTGGCCGGGCTGTCCCCGGTGCCCACCTGCATCGTGCGGAAGGTCCCGGCGTAAGTCTCCGCCAGGAACTCCACCAGCCGCCGCCCATAGCCTCGGCCCTGAACGGCTGGCGCCACCGCCAGGTTTTTCAGCTCCAGGACGCCGTCCCCCTCGTCGGTCACCACGCACTCCGCCCGGACCGCTCCGCCGTCCTCCAGAACGTACATGGTCCCCCGCTCCAAATAGCGGTCCACCATGTCCTCCTGCTCGTCGGCCAGCAGAAGCAGGGCGCGGTACTGCCATCGGTCTGTTTCAACGATCCGGATCGTCATGGGGTTCGCCTCCTCGCTCTGTTTGTCCGACCCCATCATACCACACGGAATTTCCGCCGGCAACCGGCCGGCAGCGCCCGGAACGCCGGAAGACACAGACCGCCCGGGACCTCTGCTGTCAGAGGTCCCGGGCGGTTTTCTTATGGCTCAGTTTGGGTCACTCCGCTTTTTTCCCCGCGGCCAGGAAGTCCAGCACGACCTCCTCCACGTGGGCGGCGGACAGGCCGAACTTCTTCAGCAGTTCCCCGCCGGGGCCAGAGCAGCCGAACTCGTCGTTGACTCCGATCCGGCGCACAGGGGTGGGGCACCGCTCGGCCAGCAGGGAGCACACCGCCTCACCCAGGCCGCCGATGATGCTGTGCTCCTCGCAGGTGACGATCCTGCCGCACTCCTTGGCGGCCCGGAGCACCAGCTCCTCGTCCAGGGGCTTGATGGTGCACAGGTTGATCACCCGGGCGGAGACCCCCTGGGCCGCCAGCGCCTCGGCGGCCTGGAGGGCCTCGGCCACCATCAGACCAGTGGCCAGAATGGCCACGTCGGTCCCATCCCGGAGCACCTCGCCCTTCCCGATGCGGAAGGGGTAGCCCTCCCGGTGGATCACGGGCACGGCCAGCCGGCCGAAGCGCAGGTACACCGGCCCGTGGTGGTCATAGGCGGCCTTGACGGCCGCCCGGGCCTCCACCTCGTCGGCGGGGCACATGACCACCATACCGGGGATGGAGCGCATCAGGGCGAAGTCCTCACAGCACTGGTGGGAGGCCCCGTCTTCGCCCACGGACAGGCCGCCGTGGGTGGCTCCGATCTTCACGTTCAGGTGGGGATAGCCGATGGAGTTGCGCACCTGCTCAAAGGCGCGGCCGGCGGCAAACATGGCGAAGCTGGACACAAAGGGGGTCATCCCCATGGCGGCGGCGCCGGCGGCCGCCCCCATCATGTCGGCCTCGGCGATGCCGCAGTCGAAGTGCCGGTCGGGGTAGGCTTTCCGGAACATGGCCGTCTTGGTGGCCTCGGCCAGGTCGGCGTCAAAGACCACCAGGTCGGGGTGCTCGGCTCCCAGCTCCACCAGGGCGGCACCGTAGCCCTCCCGGGTGGCGATTTTTTTGATCTCGTCCATCTTACTTTCCCTCCAGCTGTGCCAGCCGGGCCCGCAGCTCGGCCATGGCGGTCTCATACTCCTGGTCGTTGGGGGCCTTGCCGTGCCAGCCAGCCTGATCCTCCATGAAGCTGACCCCTCTGCCCTTGATGGTGGAGGCCACGATGGCGAAGGGGACGCCCTTCGTCTCCCGGGCCTGGGCAAAGGCGGCCTCCATCTGGTCGAAGTCGTGGCCGTCGATCTCGGTCACCTCCCAGCCAAAGGCCTTCAGCTTTTCCGGGATGGGATAGGGGCTCATGACCTGGTCCACCCGGCCGTCGATCTGCAGACGGTTGTTGTCAATGATGGCGCACAGGTTGTCCAGCTTATAGTGGTGGGCAAACATAAAGGCCTCCCAGGGCTGGCCCTCCTGGATCTCCCCATCCCCCAGCAGGGCGTATACCCGCAGGGACTTCTTCTGGTGCTTGGCCATCAGGGCCATGCCGCAGGCGGCGGAGATGCCCTGGCCCAGAGAGCCGGTGGACATGTCCACGCCGGGGGTCTCGTTCATGTTGGGGTGGCCCTGGAGATAGCTGCCGATGTGGCGCAGGGTCTTCAGGTCGTCCCAGGGGAAGAAGCCGCGGCGGGCCAGGGCCGCGTACAGCCCCGGGGCGGTGTGGCCCTTGGACAGGACGAAGCGGTCCCGGTCCTCCCACTTGGGGCGGGTGGGGTCGATATTCAGCTCCCGGAAGTAGAGATAGGTGAACAGGTCGGCGGCGGACAGACTGCCGCCGGGGTGGCCCGATTTGGCGGCGTGGGTGGCCTCGATGACCCCCATGCGCACCTGGCAGGCAGTGCGCAGCAGCGCTTTTTTCTGGTCAGCGGTCACAGATGGTTGCCTCCTTTCGATGAAACGGGCCGGGCCGCCCGTGGGCGGCCCGGCCCCCGTGAATGTACGCGCGGTTCCGTCCGGTTTACGCGTTGTGGGACTTGGCGTGGCTGGGAGCGACGTAGCGGCCGTTCTCCTTCTTGACCAGCTTGCCCTCCTTGACCAGCTCATTGGGCGTATAGATGTCGTTGATGTTCCAGCAGCCGGGGGTGGGCACCACGATGTTCTCCATGGGGATCTCCACCAGGAAGGGCTTGCCCGCCTTGTTGGCGGCCAGAGCGGCCTCCAGGGCGCCCTTCAGCTCATCGGCGGAGGAGATGCAGATGGAGTCCACGCCGTAGGCCTTGGCCACCTCGGCCCAGTGGGGAGTGTAGGAGGCCCCGTCGGGGGTGTGGAACACGGTGCCGAACTTGGTGTTGTAGTTGGCGTTCTCCAGGCCGGCGATGGTGCCGAAGGCGGAGTTGTTCATGACAATCCAGGTGCAGGCGATGCCCTGCTCCACGGCAGTGGCCATGACGGTGGGATTGATGCCGAAGCCGCCGTCACCGGTCAGGTTCCACACCATGCGGTCGGGGGCAGCCACCTTGCCGCCCAGCACAGCGGCGGGACCGAAGCCCATGGTGGCCAGACCGGAGGAGTGGTGGATGGTGCCGGGAATGGTGATGTCGAACTCCTGGGCCACACCGTTCTTGTTCCAGCCCACATCGGTGAAGATGATGGTGTCCTCGGGGATGGCCTCCTTGACCTCCTTCAGGATGCGCTGAGGAGTCATGGGGAAGCGGCTGTCGTTGGAGATGGCCTCGTTGGACTTCTTGAAGTCGGCCTTGGCCTGGGCGATCTTGGCCCGCAGCTCGGGGTTCTTCTTGCCCTC
>CALWYA010000067.1 GCA_944385645.1 uncultured Oscillospiraceae bacterium | reverse complement strand
TGGTGGAGGGGGGCCATGCGAAAGAACCGCTTGCCCCCGGTCTTTTTGAAGTAGGCCACCTGGATGATGTCGGACAGGACCTCGGCCACGTACACCAGACCGATGATGGGGATGACCAGGGGGATGTCCAGGGCAAAGGCCAGGCCGCACACCATTCCCCCCAGGAACAGGGAGCCGGTGTCCCCCATGAACACCTTGGCCGGGTGGAAGTTGTAGATCAGGAAGGCGGCCAGCCCTCCGGCCAGAGCGGCGGACAGGATGGCCAGGTCGGTGCGGCCGAACCAGGCGGACACCGCCATGTAGAACAGGGCCACGGGGATGGTCACCCCGGTGGCCAGACCGTCAATGCCGTCGGTGAGGTTGACGGCGTTCACCGTCCCCACCATGACGAAGGCGGCGAAGACCATATACACCACCCAGGGCAGCGGGATGGTCAGATTCACAAAGGGGATAAACAGGTTGGGGGTCAGATACCCCTCCCCCCGCATGAGGACGGTGAAGGCGATGGCCGCCGCCAGCTGCAGCAGGAACTTCTGGGGGGCGGTAAGCCCCTCGTTGGCGTGGTGGCGCAGCTTCTGGAAGTCGTCAATAAAGCCGATGACCCCGAACACCAGGGCAAACACGAACACATACCAGTGGTTCCGGTTCCCCTGCCCCAGCTCCTGCCAGCCGGCCACCAGGAGGGCCACCGCCATGGCGGCGATAAACATCACGCCCCCCATGGTGGGGGTGCCCTGTTTGGACATGTGCCAGGTGGGACCGTCCTCCCGGATGGACTGCCCGGCCTTCCACCGGCGCAGCAGGGGGACCAGGATCTGGCCCAGGATGGCGGCCACGCCGAAGGCCACAATGAAGCTGAGGATATATAGCATGGTCAGGACCTCTTTCTCGTCTCTTCTTCTCTCTGGTAAATCGCTGAGCTCCCCCGGCTGAACGCATCCGCGTCACGGGGCGGGCCGGAATCTCAGGCATAGGTGTTTATTATACGACATCCGCCGGAACTTTTCCAGTCCCTTTCTGGCGGAGGGCGGCGGCACGGAAAAATTCCGCCACCACCTCCCGCTCGTCCAGGGGGACCTGTACCCCGTTGATCTCCTGGTAGGTCTCATGCCCCTTGCCCGCCAGGACGATCACGTCCCCCGGCCGCCCCTGGTCCAGGGCCCAGGCGATGGCCGCCCGCCGGTCGGGCTCCACATGGACCTCCGCCCCGCCGCCGGTCATGCCCGCCAGGATGTCCCGGATGATGGCCATGGGCGCCTCGGTGCGGGGGTTGTCGGAGGTGACCACCACCAGATCGGCCAGCTCCTCCACCGCCGCCCCCATGAGGGGGCGTTTGGTCCGGTCCCGGTCCCCGCCGCAGCCGAACAGGCAGATCAGCCGGCCGGCGGTGAACTCCCGGGCGGTGAGCAGGATGTTCTCCAGGGCGTTGGGGGTGTGGGCGTAGTCGATGAGCACGGTGAAGGCCCGGGGAACCGGGACCACCTCCACCCGCCCCTTCACCCCGTGGACCGAGGGCATCACCCGGGCCATGTCCTCCAGGGGCAGGCCCAGGGCCAGACCCGCGGCCAGAGCCGCCAGAGCGTTGTAGACGGTGAAGCCCCCGGGGATGGGCAGGTGGACCCGGGCCAGATGGCCCAGGGTGAGGGCCTCGAACTCCACATGGCCGGGGAAGAGCCGCAGGTTCCGGGCGCACAGGTCGGCCCGGGCGCTGTTCTCCGAGTAGGTGAGGACGGGGCAGGTCACCCGTTGGGCGTACCACCGGCCCGCCTCGTCGTCCAGGTTGAGCACCGCCGTCTCGCTCTGGTCAAAGAGCAGACCCTTGGCCCGGCGGTATTCCTCCATGGTCTTGTGGTAGTCCAGGTGGTCCTGGGTCAGGTTGGTGAATACCCCCGCCGCGAAGGTCAGCCCCGCCGTCCGGCGCTGGACCAGGGCGTGGGAGGAGGCCTCCATCACCACGTGGGTGCAGCCGGCGTCGGCCATCCGCCGCAGCAGCCCTTGGAGCTCATAGCTGTCCGGGGTGGTGCGGTGGGCGGGCAGCTCGGCGGAGCCGATCAGGTTCCGGTTGGTGCCGATGAGGCCCACCCTGGTGTGGAGCGCCCCCTCCAGCAGCTCCTTGAGGAGGCTGGTGGTGGTGGTCTTGCCGTTGGTGCCGGTGACGGCGATCAGGGTCATGCCGTCCCCCGGCCGGCCGAACCAGTTGGCCGAGACCAGGGCGAAGGCCAGTCGGGGGTCCTCCGCAATCAGGCAGGGACCGGGGCAGGCGGGGCCGGGGCCGCACAGGACGGCGGCCGCTCCCCGCTCCAGGGCCGCCCGGACATACCGGCGGCCGTCGGTCTTTTCTCCTGGCAGGGCCACGAACAGGGCGCCGGGCTCCAGGGTCCGGCTGTCCCAGGAGATGGAATTTATTTCCATATCCGGGTCCGCCGCGCCCCCCGCGAGGGGGACGCCGGCCAGCAGCTGGCGCAGCTTCATGGTATCACCCCTCACGGGTGCGGTTTCATTCTTTTTAAGATGTGCTAAATTCCCAAGCAGGAGTGGAACTTTTTTGTCTGCGGAGACGCCCTCAACGGCCCGAAGCCTCCCCCTTTGGGGGAGGTGCCCCAGTGCGCACACTTGGGCGAAAGGGGCCTTACGGCATAGGGGCCCCTTCAGTCGGCTTCGCCGACAGCGTCCCTACCCCCTTTGGCCTTCGGCCATCTCCCCCTGACAGGGGGAGTCGGCCCCCACAGGGGGAGCCAAGAGGCGGGCGGCCACAGGCCGCCCCTACGACGGCGCGCCGGGTCGTCGCGCCCTACATGGTTCGCACCACTCGCATGAGGCGATGTCCTCTTCGCCCCTCGGGCCGGTGAGGACACCGGCCCCTACGGCGATCACGGCTCGCTGCTGCACCGTAGGGGCCGCCGCCTTCGGCGGCCCGAAGCCTCCCCCCTTGCGGGGGAGGTGGCACCGTCGCAGGCGGTGACGGAGGGGGGTGAGCGGTGTGGGGCGGTTGGCACAAGCCCCCCTCAGTCTCGCCTTACGGCTCGACAGCTCCCCCACGAGGGGGGCGCCAAGAGGCGGGCGCACAATGTGCGCCCCTACATGACGGCGGTCAGGTCGCCCCCTCATCCGGCCCTTCGGGCCACCTTCCCCCCAGGGGGAAGGTCCGGGCATCTCACACGGTATCGTCCCCCCTAATTTTCCATTCTCAATTCTTAATTCATTCTGCATTCCTGCATTCTGCATTTTTTATCTCCTATCTCCTATCTCCACTCTCTACTCTCCACTCTTCACTCTCCACTCTTCCCTCTCTACTCCAGCTCCACCGCCCCGTCCTCGATCAGGTCGAAGAACTGGACCTCGATGACGGTGCCGGTGGGGGCGGTCTCGCCGGGGGACACGCTCTGGCTCTCGGCGGTGGAGGTGTTGCCGTAGTAGACGGTGGCCCCGGTGGCCTTCATGAAGAAGCCGGCGTCCTCCAGCATGCTCTTGGCGGTCTCATAGGTCTGGCCGGCCACGTTGGGGACGGTGCCCGTCTCGGCGGGCTGGGCGTCTCCCAGGTACAGGATCACGGTGGAGCCCCCGGGGACGGAGGCGCCGGAGGCGGGGATCTGAGTCGTCACCGTCTCCCCCTGGCCGATGGTGCGGTACTTCAGCCCCTTCTCCGCCAGCTCATCCTCCGCCTCGGCCACCGTCAGGCCGGTGACCCGGGGGGTAGACACGTCAATGGCGGCGGAGTCCTGGGCGGAGTACTCCTTCTCTACCCCCAGGTAGTCCAGCATGTCGGCCAGCATGGGGCCGGCGGTGACGGCGGTCATGTTGCCGCCGCTGATGTAGACGCCGGTGGTGGACCAGTTGCTGCCCGGGGACTTCTGCTGAGGCTTGTCAAAGGCCATGAGGACCAGGAGCTGGGGGTCGTCCGCCGGGGCGAAGCCCATGAAGGACACGATGGTGCGCCCCTCCTCCCCTGTCTCCGAGGAGCCGGTCTTGCCCCCGATGCGGTAGCCCGCCTGGTGGGCGAACCGGCCCGAGCCGGTGGGGGCGCTGACCACCGTCTCCAGGATGGCGGCGGCCCGGCGGCTGGTCTCCTGGCTGATGACCTGGCGGACCACAGTGGGCTGGGTCTCCTGGATGACATTGCCGTCCTGGTCGGTGACCGACTGGACGATGTAGGGCTGGAGCAGCTTGCCCCCGTTGATGACGGCGGCGAAGGCGGTGATGTGCTGGATGGGGGTGGTGGTGAACCGCTGGCCGAAGGAGGCCACCGCCAGGTCCACGTTGGTCATGGCGTCCCCCCAGTTGATGCCCCTCACCTCGCTGGGCAGGTCCACCCCGGTCATCTCGGTATAGCCGAAGGCCTGGAAGTATTGGTAGAACAGGTCGGTGCCCAGCCGCTGTCCGATGGCGATGAAGGCCGGGTTGCAGGAGTTCTGCACCGCCTCGGCCAGGGTCTGGGTTCCGTGGCCCCGCCGCTGGGAGCAGTGGATGGGGGAGGAGTAGCCGTCCACCATCACCGAGCCGGTGCAGGTGAAGGTGTCATTCTCATCCACCAGCCCCTCCTCCAGGGCCATGGACAGGACGATGGCCTTGAAGGTGGAGCCGGGCTCGTAGGTCTGGTTGACCGCCTTGCTGTTCCACTGGCTCATCACTGCGTCGTTATAGGCCTGGCTCTGGGCCTGGGACAGCAGCTCGGCGTCGGTGAGGTTCCCGGTGTTGTTGGCCTTGAGCTGCTCATAGATCTCCTGGGCCTCGGCCTCCATGTCCCGCTGGAGGATGGCGTCGGTGATCTGGGAGTAGTTGTTGGGGTCGAAGTCGGGAACGCCGGCGATGGCCAGGATCTCCCCGGTCTGGGGATTCATGGCGATGCCGAAGGCCCCGTTCTGCACGTCGTAGTCCTGGATGCCCTCCTCCAGTGCCTTCTCCAAATAGGACTGGATGGTGGCGTCCAGGGTGAGGGTCACGTCATAGCCGTTCTCCGCGTCGATGTACTCGGAGTAGGAGTCGTACAGCTCGGTGCCGCCCCCCGTCTTGGTGGTGACCACCCGGCCGGCGGTCCCCTCCAGAATGTCGTTATAGGCCGCCTCCACCCCGTAGGCTCCCCCGTTGGCGTTGACAAAGCCCAGGGTCTGGGCGGCCAGAGCGGAGTAGGGGTAGTACCGCTTGGTGCCGGTGAGCAGGTAGAGATAGGCGGAGGTCTTGTTCTCCACGATATACTCCCGGATGGCCTCGGCCTCCTCCTCCTCGATGTTGGTCTTGATCTCCCGGTAGGAGTACTGGACGGCGTGGACCTGGGCGTCCACCCGCTCCTCGTCCAGGCCGGGCACCAGGGCCATCAGGTCCGCCTTCACCTGCTCCTGCTTCTCGGCCACCAGGGCGGCCCGCTCCGACTCGGACAGGGGGTTGCCCTCCTCGTCCTTCTCGGGCACGCTCTTCACCAGGTCGTTGGGGGACAGGATCAGGTTGTAGACGGTGGCCGACATGGCCAGCACATTGCCGTTGCGGTCATAGATGTTCCCCCGGGAGGCGGACACGGTCAGGTCCAGGGTCTGCTGGTTGCTGGCCTTCTGCTGATACTCGTCGTGGTGGACCACGGCGATGTCCCACAGCTTCCAGCCCAGGGGGAGAAACATCAGCACGCCGCAGCACACCATGAGGAACACCGTCCGCTTGAAGATGCTGCGCTTGGAGTGGGTGCCGCGGGTGGCGGCGGGCGGGACTCCGCCCCGGGGGCGCCTTCCCCGTTCCTCGTTTCGATTCAATGGGTTTCCCTCCTTCGGGATCAAACAGAAAAAAGCCCCTCTCCTGCTCCTCTGCTTCCAACAACCAGGAGCAAGAGAGGAACCTTTTGCTTTGCCTCTTGTTTCTCTCTGTGCTGGGGCCCGGGGCCCCGGCTGACCACCCTATGGATATGGGCCGGTCAGCGGAAATATTCCAGGAATCCGTCCAGTACCCGGCCCGCGCCGGTTAGGACGCCGGACAGGCCGCCGGCGCGCTCCTCGGCATAGACGGTCACCTGGTCGGGCTCGGACAGGTCGATATAGGTCACCTGATCGCTGTCGGGCCGGGCCATCTCGCCGCCCACCGCCGCCTGGAGCTTGTCCATGTCGAAGACCTTCTCATACTGGGCCGACAGGGTGGCGTGCTCGGCCTGGAGGTCGCTCAGCTGCCCCCGCAGGGTCACCATGGCGTCGTTGGCGACGGCCAGCTGGGCATAGCTGAGAATCAGCAGGGCGGCAAAGACCGCCACCGCCAGAAAGCCCACCACCGCGAAGGGGGCCACCTGTCCCGCCTCCCGGACCTGGACCTGGGCGCGCTCCAGCGTCCGCCGCCGGACCTGCTCCCGCTGCCTGGGGCGGGGGGCGGGCTGGAGGACCTCCTCCTGCCGCCGGGGGACCCGAACGGCCGAGCCGTCATAGGCCGGGGCGTAGGCCACGCTTCCATAGGTGTCGTATGTGGTTGCGGTTCGGCGGCGATAGGCGGCCATGGGGCGCTCCCTCCCTGTGTCTGTGGTAAATTCCATGTTCTCCCGGCCCTCAGGGCGCCGGGTCCTTCAGCTTCTCCGCCACCCGCAGCTTGGCGCTGCGGGCGCGAGGGTTCTCTTCAATCTCCCGCTCCGAAGGGAGGATGGGCTTTTTGGGCGTCAGCTTCACGTCGGGGGTCCGGCCGCACACGCACACCGGAAAGTCCGGCGGGCAGATGCAGCCCCGGGCAAACTGGGCCAGGGCGTTCTTCACGATCCGGTCCTCCAGGGAGTGGAAGGTGATGACCGCCAGGCGGCCCCCCCGGTTCAGCCGGGGCACCGCCCCCTGGAGCATCCGGTCCACCGAGGCCAGCTCGTCATTGACGGCGATGCGGATGGCCTGAAAGCTCCGCTTGGCCGGGTGCTGTTTCTCCTTCAGGGCTTTGGCGGGCATGCCGCTCTTGACGACCTCCACCAGCTCCAGGGTGGTGGCGATGGGCCGCTCCTGCCGCCGGCGGACGATGGCCGCCGCGATGGAGGGGGCGTACCGCTCCTCCCCGTACTGCTGGAGGATCCGGCGCAGCTCCTCCTGGGGCCAGGTGTTCACCACGTCGGCGGCGGTGAGGCCCTCTGAGCGGTCCATGCGCATGTCCAGGGGGGCGTCAGCCATATAGGAGAAGCCCCGGCTGGCGTCGTCCAGCTGGGGGGAGGACACCCCCAGATCGAAGAGCATCCCGTCCGCGCCCCGCAGGCCCAGCTCGTCCAAGATGTCCGCCACCCGGTCGAAGTTGCTGTGGACCAGGGTGACCCGGTCCAGCCAGCCGGCCAGCCGCTCCCCGGCGGCATCCAGGGCCGCCTGATCCCGGTCCACACAGATGAGCCGGCCGGTGGTCAGCCGCTTCACGATCTCCCGGCTGTGGCCCGCCCGGCCCAGGGTGCCGTCCAGGTAGACGCCGTCGGGCCGGATGGCCAGGGCCTCGATACACTCGTCCAGCAGGACGGGGCGGTGGGTGAACTCACTCATATCAGAACCCCAGCTCCGCCATGCAGGCAGCCATTTTCTCGGGGGTCATCTCTTCCTCCTCCTGGGCCTGCCAGGCGTCGGCCGACCAGATCTCCGCCCGGTCGTGGACCCCGAGGATGACCACGTCCTTCTCCAGGCCGGCGTATTTCCGCAGCTTCTGGGGGATGACGATGCGGCCCTGGCTGTCCAGCTCGCACTTGGCGGCGTTGGCGAACAGGGGGCGCAT